>CAYXVW010000020.1:8343-11846 GCA_964468695.1 uncultured Balneolaceae bacterium
CGATATTCCTCATAACTCATCGCCTGTTCTATAATAGTTGGGGTAATTAGCTGTTCTGCTGTTTCACTCATAAATCTATTTTCGTACTATTTTTTTGATTTTTTTCGTTTTGAGACAGGAACAACGGTTTTACTGCATAAACCATTCAACAAGGGGGAGGGAATGCAAGAAGTCATAATGCTTAGCCAGCAGTGCCAATATTAGAAAAGAAACAAATGCCAGGGAAGTGCGATATTTTATCTGCATGACACTTTTATATTGATCCACCTCTTTTGCCAATACTTTTTTAAGTTTTTGATGAATCAATAGCCCAATAACAATTCCAGCTACTCCGAATATCAGGCCCAACCTCGGATGCCGCAAGGCGATAGCCAATGAGGTTAACAGTAAACCCAATGAAAATGTGGATTCAAAAAAGCGCATAACGATATGCTTGCCATAGGAGATGGCAAACGTTCGGTCTCCACGATCGTGATCTTCTTCCTGCTGGTATAGTTGCGATACAGGATACAGACTTAGCAAAATGAGGGTAGCACCGACGCCGGCAATCCAAACAGAGGCATATAGGGGACCAAAACCTGTAGCATAATATCCCATCAGTACGGAATTAAAACCTGTACTGATTCCAATAGCAAAAAGACTTTTATGCGGGTGTCCTTTCCATCGGGTCCAGGGAGAGGAATAGAGCCAAAAGAGCAGTATGCTTAAGACATAAACTCCGACAAAAAAGGTTCCCACCGGGAGCGCAATCAATAGCCCGATCATTTGGGTCAGCAAAGAGGCAAACCACATCCACTGAGCCATTTCAGGTGGATTGGACAAGCCACCAATGGGTCCCTTGTCACGATCCCAGAACGAGTTATAGGCTGTGGCCCCTCCAAATAAAAGCACGTGTATATTAAAAAACTGGACCAGAAACCATCCAGTATTAAAATTTTCACTCAAAAGAGCACCCAATAAAAAAGGTCCTGATAAAATAAACAGCTGGTAATGGAGTCGGAGATGTAACACAAAGTGCCAAATTTGAGTCCCCCGGCTGGTTTTATCTCCTTTTGATACAGGCATCCACAACTGTTATTTGCTATTTTATTACAGCATACCATTTTTGAATTTATCAATCCACTGAAAGATTGCTATCTTTCAAAACTATGATCGCTACGAAAAAAGATTCTGTTCCAGCTTATATTCAATACCGACTTTCCCCGGATGAATGGAAGGAAAAACGGTCGGAACACCGGCAATCGGTTTCCCTTCTGATTGATAATTATCTGGAGAAGCGCAGTCGCCAGCAGAAAGATCCTGTGATGGATTTTCTGTTTGAATATTATGCTTTTCGTCCTTCACATCTGCGAAGATGGTCCCCGGGTGTTGGTACGCTTTTGATAAATGGAAAACAGGTAGACTGGTCTTTTAATGAGATGGCTACTATAGGGGAAGATTGTTTTTTAGATATTACTCATTATTCAGCTGATCGTATTTCGTCACTAAAATGGATTCTCGATGTTTTAAAAAAGTCATCGGATCGGAAACCATCCTTCGGTTGTTTTGGGATGCATGAATGGGCAATGGTGTATAAAACTAATAATATCCGGCATGACTATCTCTCATTGAGAATGGAGATGGATGAGTTGGCAGAATTTGTAGAATCACGTCCACTGGTATGTACTCATTTTGATGCCTTTCGTTTTTTTACCGAGGATGCCAAACCACAAAACAAGTTTGAGCTTAATCGCGATAAGTTTTCGGAGATGGAACAGCCGGGATGCCTGCATACAAACATGGATTTGTATAAGTGGGCCTTTAAAATGTATCCTTGGATTTCAGGAGATACCCTGCGCAGGGCTTTTAAACTAGCCGTGGAAACACGAGTCATAGATATGAAAGCCAGTCCCTATGACTTGCGCCATCAGGGACTTGAACCCATAAAGATTGAGACTGAAGAGGGACGCGCACAGTATGTAAAAGAACAGAAGGAAATTTTTGAGAAGGCAAAGCCCATCCGCGAAACGCTCGTTAAAGAGTACGAACAGCTACTAAATATAGCTGAACAGGCTGATCTTGGGTAAATCCCCATCGAAAATATCGAGAAAATGATAATGAGATCAGATGTGGTATAGAGATTTATTACTCTGAGAAAAGATCCCTTATACACGTTTCAGATTCCCTATTTTTTTATTCATATCTCGTTCCTTGTTTTATATATTCAGGGAACGGAACGGTACGATATTTTTGTAGCATTAATTAACATCTGAATTCAAAAAGATTTTATTTATGTCTGACACGCCTTCTACTATGATGGAGCTGGGCACCAAGGCTCCGGACTTTAAATTATTTGATACGGTTAATAATCAGTTGGTATCCCTACAGGACTTTGCCAATGCAAAGGGACTTTTAGTTGTATTTATGTGCAATCACTGTCCATTTGTACAGCATATTTTAGATGAATTTGTAGTTGCAGCACGCGATTTGCAGCAGAAAGGAATTGGGGTTGTTACTATCAGTTCAAATGATGTAGCTAACTATCCTGATGATAGTCCCGTGAAAATGGCTGCTCTTGCCCGGGAAAAGCAATTTTCTTTTCCGTATCTGTATGACGGCACACAGGAAATCGCTAAAGCTTATAAGGCAGCCTGTACGCCCGACTTCTTTCTCTTTGATGAAAATGATGAGCTGGTCTATCGGGGGCAGTTTGATGACAGTCGTCCTGGAAATGATAAGCCGGTAAATGGTAAAGATCTTCGGGAAGCGGTTGAATTACTACTGGATGGAAAAGTGAAAGAAGATCAAAAGCCAAGTTTAGGTTGTAATATTAAGTGGAAAAAGGGGAACGCTCCCGAATATTATGGTGGGTAGCTCATCGGAACGACAGGATATTGAGCAGATCCGGCGCGATTTTGCAAAAGAAGAGCTGAACGAATCAACAATTGCTGAGAATCCCATCCGGCAGTTTTCTGCTTGGTTTGAACAGGCTCTCTCTGCCGATTTGCTTGATCCTAACGCTATGACTTTATCGACTGTCAATAAGGAGGGGATCCCATCATCCCGTATTGTTTTACTTAAAGGGGTGGATGAACAGGGATTCCGTTTTTATACAAACTATAAAAGCAGAAAGGGAACAGAATTGGCAGAAAATCCTCATGCTGCTCTTTGTTTTTATTGGGCGGCATTGGAACGGCAGGTACGCATAGAAGGTAAAGTTCAAAAAATAAGCCGGGATCAGTCAGAGATCTATTTTCATAAACGCCCGCGCTTAAGCCAGTTGGGCGCATGGGCTTCTCAGCAGAGTAGCAAAGTGGCATCTCGGCAGGAACTAGAGTCTCGGTTTGAGAAAGTTAAAGAGAGATTTAAGGGGGAAGAAGTTCCTTTGCCCGATTTTTGGGGAGGATATCGCCTCATTCCTGATCGTATAGAGTTTTGGCAGGGGCGCAGGGGGCGACTTCACGACCGTATTTGTTATAAAAGAAAAAATGATGATTGGGAAGTATTCCGTTTATCTCCCTAGT
>CAYXVW010000020.1:11946-18253 GCA_964468695.1 uncultured Balneolaceae bacterium
GATCATCTTTACGAATATTTTGGTCCTGATGAGGTCGATGATATCTGGATTACGTTTCCTGATCCTTATCCAAAAGGAAGTGACCGGGATAAACGGCTGACCTCTCCTAAATTTTTGAAGATATATCAGCAGTTTCTTCGTCCCGGAGGATCGGTGCGACTGAAAACTGATAACAACCAGCTTTTTAGCTATACTTGTCGGGTTTTAGAGAAAAACAACTGTGAGGTTATGAAAGTTGTTGAGGATATTTATCATGAGTGTCCGGATGACGAAATTCTTACACATAAAACCTATTTTGAGAGAAAACACCTGAAAAAAGGTAGAACGATCTCCTATCTGCAATTTTCACTTCCTGAGAACCCCCTTTGAAGGATGATAGGGATTATGTTAGTCTTTAATTGCATTTTGAGATTTGCCAGGATAACAATTCGGTAATGAAGACAGGCAAAGGGGAATAAATAATTCTTTTCGGAATATTGCTTTATCGCCTAATAAATGTTTAATTACTATTAGTTAACACCGTTAACCAATGAGCATATGAAAGATATCAAAAGAGTGGATCTTAAGCGTAGAATAGTTGATGCAGCACGTGAAGTGCTATTGTCGGAAGGGTACCGTAATCTTTCACTACGGAAAATAGCACGAAAAATTGATGTGAGTGCTACTAGTATCTACCTTCACTTTGAAAATAAAGATCATCTGGTTCATACCCTTATTGAGGAAGCCATTGAACGATTAAATGAACGTCTTGAAGAGAGTGTGCAATCTGAATCGTCTCCTCTAAAAATGCTGGAAAACCTGGCTTGGGCCTATGTGCAATTTGCTCTGGATCATTCCCGCGAATACCAGGTCATTTATCTTGTAAGTTCAGACCAGATGGCACGATATCCCAGAGAAAAATTCCGAAAGGCCCGGAAAGGATACCAAATTGTGATTGAAGTTCTGGAAGAGGGAGTTGAAGCAGGGACTATTAAAGAGCCAAAACCGAGCATTGCAGCCTATACCTTTTGGGCACAGCTGCACGGAGTGATGTCGGTAGTTTTATCAAAGCGACTGGATACGCGTATTGATCAGAACGAATTCATCGAAGAAGCCATTGAACATATTATAAGTGCTTATCATCAAAAGACCGTATCTGATGTGAAAGAAGTTAGCAGAAAAAACAATATTTAAACCGGAGAAAAGATTATGGATTTTCTAACTGAGAGTTTGGGTTTTTTATTACAGTATCCACTCTGGGCTGTAATTGTGAGCATGGTGATTGTGGCCACGCTTTTTGCATTCTGGGGTACGCCGCTCTGGGTTTGGGCCATCGCCGGGTTTCTAGCCTTGTGGGGATTTTCGGCTCCAACCTGGCTTTTTGTAGTCTTTGCAGCGCTGGTGGTTGTATTCAATATAAAACCTATTCGTCGCACGCTGCTTACAGGCCCTCTTATGAAGCTGTTGGATGCCATGAACTTTTTGCCTCAAATTTCTGATACTGAGCGCACCGCTATTGAGGCCGGGAATGTGTGGGTAGATGCTGAGCTCTTCTCCGGGAAACCCGATTTAAAACGCTTGGCAAATGAATCTTATCCTGAATTAACTGATGAGGAGCAGGCATTCCTTGATGGGCCTGTTGAGGAACTGTGTTCAATGGTTTCCGATTGGGATGTGTTTGTCCGTAAGGGATTTACGGATGAAGTTTGGAACTTCATGCGTGAGAATAAATTTTTTGGACTCATTATCCCCGAAGAATATGGAGGGCTTGAGTTTTCTGCTTCTGCTCACAGTGCTATTATTACGAAGCTTTCGTCCCGATGCGGGCCGCTGGCAACAACGGTTATGGTACCCAATTCACTGGGACCGGCAGAATTATTGATGCATTACGGGACCAAAGAGCAGAAAGACAGGTACTTAGCCAAGCTGGCAACGGGAGAGGAAATGCCCTGTTTTGCACTTACTGAGCCTACTGCTGGTTCTGATGCGGGAGCAATGACTGCGGAAGGAGAAGTATTTAAGGGAGAAGACGGCGAGCTTTATATTCGCCTTAACTTCACCAAGCGATATATCACCCTTGCAGCTATTTCAACACTGATCGGATTGGCGTTCAAACTCCGGGATCCTGAGAATTACCTTGGGAAAGGGGAGTATCCGGGTATTACTTGTGCTCTAATTCCTAGTGATACTGAGGGTATCAAACTGGGGCGTCGTCACGATCCATTGGGCGTGCCGTTTTATAACTGTCCCATTGATGGAGAAGATGCGGTGGTATCAGTTGATCAAATTATTGGCGGACCGGAACAGGCCGGAAATGGCTGGCGCATGCTGATGGAATCGCTTGGCGTGGGACGGGGTATCTCATTGCCGGCGCAAAGCATGGGCGGCGCCAAAGTGGCTACGCGGGCACTTGGTGCCTATACGGCCGTGCGTAAACAGTTTGGTATCAATATTGGTAAATTCGAAGGTATTGAAGAACCGATGGCTCGAATAGGAGGGTTTACTTATCTGATGGATGCCGCCCGACGTTATACCTGTGCCGGGCTCGATATAGGAGAGAAACCTTCCGTTGTTACGGCTATAGCAAAGTACAATTTTACCGAGCTGGGACGTCAAATAATTAATGACGCTATGGATATACAGGGTGGAGCAGCTATCTCGCGCGGACCGCGCAATATTTTTGCCCATACCTATACCGCTACTCCCATTGCGATTACGGTAGAAGGGGCGAATATTTTGACCCGCAGCCTAATGATCTTCGGACAGGGAGCCATTCGATGTCATCCCTATGCCTATGATGAAATAGATGCGTTAACCCGGGGAGATGTGAAAGCATTTGATGAGGTATTCTGGAAGCATATTGGGCATGTCGGCCGCAATAAGGCACGAGCATTTTTAATGTCGATTACCCGCGGTAAGATTGCTTCTTCACCGGTCGGTGGCCCGGCAGCCAAGTATTATAAAAAGCTTGCGTGGGCGTCAGCTTCTTTTGCCTTTATGGCAGATATTGCTCTAGGCTCTTATGGAGGCGGACTTAAAATTAAGGAAAAAATTAGCGGCCGGTTCGCAGATATTCTGAGCTGGATGTATCTGGCTACAGCAACCTTGCGGCGCTATGATGCAGAGGGACAGCGTGAAGAAGATCGTATATTCTTTGAGTGGTCGATGGAGTATGCCTTTGCCCAAATTCAAGAAGCCTTTGATGCTATCTACCGAGAAATTAAAGTTCCCGGACTTAGCTGGCTGTTCCGTGGACCCGTTGCTCTTTGGTCGCGCATGAACCGTATAGGTAGTATGCCCTCAGATAAGCTTGGACATGAAGTGGCGCAGGCCATGCAGAAGCGAGGTGAACAGAGAGATCGTCTGACTGCCGGTATCTTTACACCGGAAGATAAAGAGGAAGCACTGGGTCGATACGAATATGCGTTTAGACTTTCTGAGGAAGCAGCACCAGTGTACAAGAAAATTTATAAAGCCACTAAGAAAAAAGAACTGCCGAAAACGCAAGCACGTTTTGTAGTTGATCAGGCTTTGGAGAAGAATATCATCAACGAGGAAGAGGCGGAATTGCTACGCAAAGCCGAAGACGCTCGCGTTGATATGGTACAGGTCGATGAGTTTACTCTCGAGGAGTACCAGAATCAAACGCCCTCTTCACCTAAAATAGAAGAAAGCGCACATCCAGAAGAAATAACTAAGTAGCATTGCTGCTTAATTATTATCAGCCAGACCCCGGCGATTGAAATAAATCGCTGGGGTTTTTTTATGTAGAATGGGGATAGAAAATTAATTTTTATTTTGTGTTTTAAGGATATTCCTGATATAAAATTTACAATTTCCTTGCGTCCGTAAGGCTTTAATGGTATATATCATAGGATTTTTCTTACGAGAACCTATTACTTTTATTCACTTATAAATCAATTTTTCAATGAAATATTATTCGTATACGCTGTCTTTTTACAGCTCACTTTCTTTAGTCTTTTTTATCATTTTTAACCTGTCTCTTTCTAATAGTTTTGCACAGGACTTCAATCCTGCCTTTGATCATCAGGCTATTGTGGTAAGCAATCTGGATTCATCCGCGACCTTCTATAAGGAAGTAGTGGGACTAAAAGAAATTGAAAATCAAACCGGAAAGCCTACACGGCGCTGGTTTTCATTGGGCGGGAATCATGAGCTCCATCTGCTGGCTGATGAAATGGAAGGTGTAAAAGTGAATAAATCCATTCATATGGCCATCACCGTTTCGAATTTTGATAAATTTGTTGATAATCTACGGGCACGGAATATTACGTTTACGGATTGGCCGGGTGAAAAGAATAAGGTTACTACGCGTCCCGATGGAATTAAGCAGGTCTACATTATGGATCCCGACGGATATTCAATTGAAGTCAATAGCAGGGCAGAGAGTCTTTAATGTATGACTATTTGAAAATAATTTACAAAATTAAGCTCGTAGGAAGGGCTTAAAAACTTTCCTTAATACAAGTAAGTACGTATTCAAAACTTTAGCTTAAAGATTAAGATATATGAACTTTTGTAATCGGGGATTAGGATCGTGGATATTTTTAATTACAGTTCTATTAGTTGTCAGTAGTTGTTCAGAGCAGCAAGAATATGAACAGCTCAGTGACTCCGAAAAACGAAGTGCAGCGCATGCCTTGGCCGGGTTGGAAACCCGGGAGGGACTGGAAACGACTCTTTTTGCGGCGGAAGACCTGCTGATAAATCCCACAAATATGGATATTGACGGCCGGGGCCGGGTGTGGGTGACCGAAGGGTACAACTATCGATCCAGTCTCAATCCGGATAATCCAACTAAGTCGGAGGGAGACCGGATTGTCATTTTGGAGGATACCAACGGAGATAGCCGGGCCGATACCAGTAAGGTGTTTTACCAGGGCAACGATATTAATGCGGCCCTGGGAATTATGGTGTTGGGTGACCGGGTTATCGTTTCCCGGAGCCCTCATGTGTTTGTTTTTTATGATACCGATGGGGATGACCGGGCCGACAAAAAAGAGATCATGTTCAGCGGCATTGAGGGCGAACAGCATGACCATGGGATGCATGCCTTCGTTTTTGGTCCGGACGGGAAGCTCTATTTTAACTTTGGGAATGAAGGAAAGGTGCTCAAGGATCCGGACGGCAACGTGATTACAGACGAATTCGGTAATCAGGTCAAGGCAGATGGGAATCCGTATTGGCAGGGGATGGTCTTCCGCAGCGACCGGGATGGCAGCAACGTAGAGGTCCTGGCCCATAATTTTCGCAATAACTACGAGGTCGCAGTCGACTCTTATGGAACCTTGTGGCAATCCGATAACGACGATGACGGCAATAAGGGCGTCCGCATAAATTATGTCATGGAATACGGCAACTACGGCTATACGGATGAACTGACCGGGGCTGGTTGGCGAACACGTCGTACGGGCATGGCCGAAGATATTCCAACCCGCCACTGGTATCAAAATGATCCCGGATCTATCCCGAATCTTCTTCAAACAGGAGCAGGATCACCAACGGGGATATTGGTTTATGAAGGTAATCTTTTGCCCGAGGTCTTTCACAATGAAATGATACACGCCGATGCCGGACCCAATGTGATTCGTTCCTATCCGGTTGAGAAAGAGGGCGGAGGCTACTCGGCATCTATTGAAAACATTTTAAAGGGAAACAATGACCAGTGGTTTCGGCCCTCGGATGTAACTGTTGCGCCGGATGGTTCGATCTTTGTAGCCGACTGGTACGATCCCGGTGTAGGGGGACATCAAATGGGAGACCAGCAGCGGGGACGTATTTTTCGTATTGCCCCGGAAGGCCATAATTACGAGGTACCCGATTTTGATTTAAGTACACCAAGTGGAGCAATAGAAGCACTTCAAAATCCTAACTTGAATGTGCGGGCACGTGCCTGGTTAACGTTACATGAATGGGGCACGGAGGCGGAACCGGCACTTGTTGAACTCTGGGAATCAGAAAATAACCGATATCGCGCCCGGGCGCTTTGGCTGCTGAGCAAACTCGAAGAGAATGGAGTCGATTATATAGACCAGGCACTGGCAGATAATAATCCGAATATCCGTATTACGGGTCTGCGGGCGGCCCGTCAGCTTGATATAGATATAATCCCCTATATTGAACAGCTCGTTCAAGATCCCGCCCCGGAAGTCCGCAGGGAAGCGGCTATTGCCTTGCACCGTAACCGTGCGCCGGAAGCTGCAGACTTGTGGACGCAGCTGGCGCTCCAGCATAATGGCAATGACCGATGGTATCTGGAGGCCCTTGGCATAGGCGCTACTGGACAATGGGATCGTTTTTTTGAGGC
>CAYXVW010000021.1:0-18173 GCA_964468695.1 uncultured Balneolaceae bacterium
TCCGTTCGAAAACCCCGCTGTATAACTCCGGATAATTTTCTGTAATTACTTGCTCCGTAATAGGATTTTCTCCTTCGTAAATACCTGAACTATCCGCAGCAAACTTCAACAGTAAGAAAAGGATGAGTACTAATCCCCCAATAAGAAACCATACCCGAAGCCTAATATATCGCATAACAAATAATTAATTGATGTGCATTAGAGGATATCATATCCCGTATTATTCCAATGTTGCTTAAATCGAAAGCTTCTTTTGGGAGTCTATCCCTATCTTTGTTTCGTCTTTCTTTTTATCAACGGTAGTCAATCTCCCATTTCTTTCTTTTATAGCTTCATGGAGTTGCGAATCTTTAACCCATGCACGTCCCCCGTCATGCTGAAAACGCTTGGTATTTTTAAACATAAAAGCCTGTTCGTGCAGATCTGGTAATTTTTTAGACATTGGTTGTTAGATATTAAGATGGCAAAGGTAATTTGTTAAGGGTACAACTTACCATTTTTGTTTCTTATGTTCATCTGAATTTTGACTTTGCTTTGAGCGATGAAACGCTTATATTTGGAGTCTCTTGCAAAAAGAATATTTAATAACGATAAATAACCAATTAGATGTACGCAGTTGTAGAAATAGGTGGGCATCAGTATCGCGTTTCCGAAGGCGATGTCCTGTTTGTAGATAAGCAAAGTGATGAAACAGATCAGGCACTTACTTTTGATCGTGTATTGATGATCAATAATGACGGTGAGGTTACCGTTGGCAAGCCTGCTGTTGAAGGAGCTACAGTAGAGGCAACATTGCTCGATAATGTTAAGTCTGACAAAGTCATTGTTTTTAAGAAAAAGCGACGTAAAGGATATCGCGTTAAACGCGGTCACCGGCAGCCGATGTCTCAAATAGAAATTAATGCTATTTCTGTTTCCGGAGATACTGCTAAAAAAACTGAAAAGAAATCGGCTGAGCAATCTGATTCTGATGATTCTGTTCAAACATCCACTGATATGAATGCGAAGGAAGCAATTTCACATATCAGGAACACACCTCTTGATGAACTTGAGGGGTTTGTAACGGATGATGAAGAGCGAGTAACTGTTTTAGATGCATGGAATAGCAAGCAAGAAGAATAATTTAAGGCTTAGATTAATCTGTTATGGCACATAAGAAAGGACAAGGTTCAACGAAAAACGGTCGCGATTCGATATCAAAGCGGCTAGGTGTAAAGAAATTTGGCGGAGAAGTCGTCAAAGCCGGTCATATCATTGTTCGTCAGCGGGGTACTAAATTTCATCCCGGCGAAAATGTAGGTCGTGGCAAAGACGATACGCTTTTTGCTAAATCTGATGGACAGGTAACATTCCGTGTTCGTGCAAATGGACGTAAATTTGTGAATGTGGAGCCTGTAGCTTAACATTTTTTTACTGTACTTTTAAAGCCTTGGTTTCTCACGAGACCAAGGCTTTTTTATATTTAATTAATTATATGGATAAAATTACTCTAAAAAATCTTCCCGGCCTTTCTGCCGGATCCGTTTACTGTATCGGGCGCAATTATGTGGCTCACGCCCATGAGCTTAATAACGAAGTTCCGGACAAACCGCTTGTATTTTTAAAGCCGGCTTCCAGTATTACCTATGAAGGACCCATTCAGCTTCCGAAAGAGAGTACCGATATACATCACGAGGTGGAACTGGTTGTAGCCCTCGGAAAAGGTGGGAAAAATATCCCCAAAGAGGAAGCCCTCACCCATGTAGCAGGCTATACGGTAGGTATTGATATTACAGCCCGGGATATCCAGGCCCGTGCTAAAGAGAAAGGGCATCCATGGTCTGTTGCCAAGGGTTTTGAAACTTTTGCCCCTCTTGCTCCTTTTGTATCAGCAGAAGAAATAAATGACCCCCAGTCACTTGAACTCTCACTAAAAGTAAACGACGAGTTAAAGCAAAAGGATAGTACAAATTTAATGATTTTCTCAGTCAGTGAACTTATTAGCTATCTCTCTACGATTTTTCGACTACGACCCGGAGATCTACTTTTTACAGGTACCCCCAAAGGGGTCTCTCCCCTGCACCAAGGGAACCATGTAGAAGCTTCGATCAGCCAACCTTCAGTTCAACTTAAAATGAAGGTTATATAAATAATCATCATGAGACACTTCTTCTATCTCCTGCTGATAGCCGGGTTATTTCCGATTGTTGTGGTCGCTCAGCCATTTCTAAATGATTCGCCCTCTGCCTTTGACCCTTCGGAAGCCCACTATCTTTGGCCAACCAACGCCAGCAGCCATCTTAGTTCAACATTTGCAGAAACACGTTCGCGACATTTTCATGCGGCTCTCGATATAAAAACCTGGGGGCGGCGAGGTTACGACATCTATGCTACCAGGGATGGTACATTATATCGTATGGCTATTGGTCCGCGTGGTTATGGAAAGGTACTCTACTTAAAGCATGACGACGGATCGTTTTCCGTTTACGCACATTTAATGAGCTTTAATGATAAACTTCAACAGTACGCCGACTCACTCCGATTTGCTGAAGATTATACTCCCTCTTTTGACCGTGTTATTGAAGATGAAAACATCCGGATAAAACAGGGAGACCTTATTGCCTATTCAGGCGCTACGGGTATCGGTCCTCCCCATCTCCACTTTGAACTCCGAACACCCAGCCATAAACCCTTCAATCCACTGCTGACTAATCTAAGCATTCAAGATCACATTCCACCCCGTATTACTGGTCTTTCAGTAGAGCCGCTTTCTCCCCATTCTATTGTAGAGGGGAACAAAAAAGTCTATACGCGCAGTCCAAAAGCTCAGAACGGGCGTTTTGACTTTGGAACAATAGAAGTAACCGGTCCCGTGGGGCTTGGCCTCAATGTATATGACCAAGCGGATAAAGTAACCAATGCCTATGCCGTATATGAATTATCCATGTCGGTGAATGGCCAGCAGCGGTTTTATTCCCGCGTTGACAGCTTTTCATACGATGAGACTAATCAAATGTTTATCGACCGCGTATACCCTCTGCTCCAACAGTACAGACAGGGTTACCAGCGACTTTTTGTAGCAGATGGCAATACCCTCCCTTTTTACAAAACGGATGGAAACCAGGGAAAGTTGAACTTGCAACCGGGCCGACATACTATAACAATCACGGCCACGGATTTTTTCGGCAACGAAAGTGAGGCTACCGTAAATCTTATTGTTTATGAGCAGGAAGAACGAATTCCCGTAACACCCTATTCAAGATTTTCCCTTAAACAAAACTTTACCCCTTCTATTGAACGGTGGCAGTGGTTTAACAACTGGGTGAACATACCTAAAAAAAGCTTTGGCTCTATTACAACCGGTATTTGGGACTATAACAAAGTGAGCTCATACCAAAACTATATTACCATCGATTTAGAATCTCTCGATAACTTGTTTATGAATATCCCTGGTATAGGACCAACAACTTTTCACCGGATGGTCCCTGATCAGAGCGGGCTAATTACAGCCTTATCTCATGACGCTATGGCCATATTTCCTGAAGGCAGTTTCCATGATACTGTATCAGTTACTATGACAGCCCAACAATTTAAACCAGACTCGGTAAAGGTTACTGTTGGACCGGAAGTTTATCCTCTTAAAAAATCCTATACGTTTCGTATAAAGCGAGATTCAATGCTTACAGATACGTCTAACCTGGCCTTCTATAAGTATAATAAACAGTACGATACAAAGTATCGGGTTACCACCCGCTTCACAGACGACCATATTATTGGTGAAACTTCCAGGTTGGGGACTTTTGTTACCATGCGGGATAATACCCCACCAACACTAAGGGGTCCAGGCCTGACCCAACGTCCCGACGGTCAATGGCTTATCTATATCGGGGCTCAGGATAACCTCTCAGGCATTGATCATAAACGTACCAATATTACTGTAAACGGCCAGCGTGGACTTGCTGAGTACGAACCTGAAGAAAGGCGAATCCTCTATTATCATCCCGATTTCACCCCTTCCGCATCAATGGATGTTCAAGTCGAGGTTTATGATCAAATGGGGAATAAAACGGAAAAGTATTTTCAGCTTTCCAGGTAGGATAGGAAGAAATAATAAAGGGAAGCCTCCATTGCTCCCCTTTATGAAAATAATTTATCGAAAAAACTTAAATATAAGCTGTGCAGCCTATTTCAACCTTGCAGTTTTTAGGCAGCGTTTTAACGGCTACGGTCTCCCGTGCAGGCGGTTCATTACTAAAATAACGCCCATAAATTTCATTGACGGTAGCAAAGTTATCCATGTCATCCAGATAAATGCTGCACTTAATGACTTTCCCAAAATTTGATCCAGCTTCTTGCAGTACTGCTTCCAGATTTTCCATAACCTGTTCTGCCTGAGAAGCAACATCATCGCCTACAAATTCCATACTCTCAGGATCCAAGCCAATTTGTCCCGAACAATAAACAATATCATTATGCACTACCGCCTGGCTGTAGGGACCGATGGCATCCGGGGCCTCTGCAGTGTGAATAATCTTCTTCATAACGTCTTGGTCTTCTTTGATTTGGATTTATTTCTAAGCTTAATTAAAAAATCCTCCAAAAAGGCCGCAAATTTTTCGGGATGCTCCATCATAGGTGCATGCCCGCACTTATCAATCCAGTGCAATTCGGCATTAGGTAACTTTTCCAAAAACATATCTGCAACTTCCGGAGGTGTTATCTCATCCTGCTTACCCCAAACCAGTAGTACATCCTGAGTAATTTCCGGCAGATATTTTTCCATATTGTAAGCGTGTGTATCGCGCGTAATCGCCAACAAATTGGTAAGCTTAGAAGGTGATTTGACAACGGTCATAATCTCTTCCATAGCTGCATCATCAATCAAATCTTCATAGAAGGTAAGATTAGCCTGTTTCCGGATAAAATTACGATCCTTTCTTCGTGGAAAAGTAGATCCAAAATCCATCTCGAGAAGTCCCGAACTCCCGGTAAGCACTAAAGCGGATACGTGGTCAGGGTATTGGCGTGCGTAATCAAGTGCCAGATGCCCTCCCATTGAGTTTCCCAGAAAAATGGGATTCTCAATTTTAATTTCCTCACAGAAAGAGTGCAACCATTCGGTTAGTCTGTTTATCGATATTTTGCGGGCGCTGATTTCATAAATAGGAATTTTGGGAACAAAAATGTTATATCCCTGTATCTCTTTTAAGAGCGGATCATAGTTACTCAATCCACCGAACATGCCATGTAAAAAAACTAAATTTTGCGAATCTTGTTCGTCAGATGAAATATGCAAATATTCATAGCCGTTGCTTTCATATACCTCAAAGTCGCTGGTTCCAAACATACGTTGCCCTAATTCGATTAATTATATTATGAATACAGAGCTATAATATAATAATTTCTAATTGATTATATTGCAGAAAGGACGATATATGGTTACTTTTCTGTTTCAATTATAATGAGACCTTAATATAGAATACTCAGGAATCTACTATCATGTTCATAAAAAAATTACCACACCTAGTTCTCACACTTCTTATAGGCGTTATTGTGGGCTGCGGAAGCTCAAACCCACTGGCCGATGAAGCACAGTCTAATATTGAAAGTCAAAATTTTGAACAAGCGCTTGCTGCCGCGGAAAAATCTATAGAACAAAATCCCAATGATCCGCTCGGTTATTATTATAAAGGAGTTGCTCTGGGAGAAATAG
The DNA here is from genome assembly GCA_964468695.1 of uncultured Balneolaceae bacterium. Taxonomy (GTDB): domain Bacteria; phylum Bacteroidota; class Rhodothermia; order Balneolales; family Balneolaceae; genus Fodinibius. The sequence goes on from CAYXVW010000021.1 coordinate 5,693, forward strand.
CTGGTGCAGAAGAAGATCCAAAAGCCCGAGCCGAAACATATGAAAAGATGAATGAAGCTTTTGCTCAAGCTAAAGAAGTAGCCCAAAAAGCGGAGAATACTCCTGGCGAAATTGAGCGTATCGATGCGGTACGGAACGTTTTGTGGCAAACTGAACATAACCGGGCTATTGAATACGTTCAGGACGACAGCCTTAAAGGTACGGTGGAAAATCCTACTCTGGTATCAAAGCATCACCTGCAAAATGCCACTATTATCCAGCCGGATAGTGCTCTTTCCTGGAATGTTCTTTCTCAGGTTTCGGGGATGAATGAAGATTTTGAAGATGCGGCTAATGCCAAGGAACATTATATTGAAATGGTTCCTGATACAACTCTGGAGCCTAATGACTATATGGAGCTTGCGAGTTACTATTTTCAGCTGGAAGACGAAGAACAAGTAATTCAGGCCTTAGAAGCAGGCAATGAACAGTTTCCGGAGCATGAAGAAATCATAAGTAATCTGGCCGATGCTTATCAAAGAGCAGGAGAATCCGATCAAGCAATAGCAACGGTTGAGAAACTGGTGGAAAAAGATCCTGAAAATCCACAATACCGCCTGGTACTGGGAACACAAATATATCAGCAGGCCCTAGTTCTTAACGATAGTCTATCATCAAATTCAGACCAAATATTTGAACTTCAAAAGAAACTTAATGGGGCCAGTGACTCAGAAGCCAACCAAATAAAACAGCAAATATCATCCCTTGAGCAGGAAAATGAACAGTTGAGAACTCAAGTTGAGGAGTTAACAGATCGCGCTGAAAAGGAACTGCAACAGGTTCTCGAGCAACGTCCTAATGATGCTTCTGCTTATAATACGTTGGGAATTATCTATCAAAATAGAGCTAAAGCGGTTTTTGATAAACGAAATAACACCGACGACAACGCGAAGGCAGCAGAATTTGATAAGCAAGGTAAGGAACTGCTTGAAGAGGCCATGGGATATTACGAGAAAGCCACCGAAATAGAACCAGACAACCAACAATACTGGCAGCGATTATTTAGTATCTATACTACCTTAGGTATGGATGAAAAAGCCCAGGAAGCGATGGAAAAAGCGGGAATGGAGTAAAAGCATCAACCATCAATTCCTATGATTAATTTTATTACCCGAATGGCAGGCCTTGTGCTTGCATTCGGGTTCTTTATTGGATGCTCTGTTTTTCAGAATTCTTCAGAACAACAATCCGCAGAATCTCCCGGTATACTCTCAGAACAAGAATTTGAAGAGTATCTTCGTGAGGTTGATAAACAAATCAGTACCAATCCAACGGCTGATCTTTATTTACGTAAAGGAAACCTCCTTATAGAATGGGCTCAACAACAATCTGATCCTCAACAGCGCACAGAGTTTTATCACCAAGCTGACTTAGCGCTTACAAAATCAGATAGCCTTGTTGATACTTTAACCAACAGTGGTTTAAAGGATGAAATCAATCAGCTGCGTCAAGTAGTGTGGAGTAGTGAACATAATGAAGGAGTCCAATATTTACAGGATGCCCAGTCAAAAGATAAATATCGACAAGCCGGGGAACATTTTACTAATGCCTCTGCCATTATGCCCGATAGTTCCTCCTCATATGAAATGGCCACCCGTGCTTTTTATAAGGCGAGTGAACCGCAAAGAGCCATCACCCTGCTTGAAGAAGCACAATCACGTCTACAATCCCCTCCTGTTCAACTTCTGGAATCCTTGGCCTTTCTGTATATGGAAACGGGAGAAACTCAGAAGGCTGCTCAGATCTATAAGCAGGCGCTCAACCAAGTAAACTTTAGTTTTAATTTGATGCACGGCTTGGCCAATGCCTATATTGAATCAAAAGAACATCAAAAGGCCGCCGACATTCTCCGACAACTTGTTGAAAAACAGCCGAATACTATCAGGTACCGAAAACTGCTGGCTAAAGAGCTATACCAGGGAGGAGAGAAACAGATACAAACTATTATCGATAATGTACAAGCGAATCAAAGCCAGGATCAAAGCAATTTTGCTCAAGCAGATTCTCTTTTTAATAGTGCTGAAGAACAGTATAACTACCTGATTGACAATCACAGCGAAGATATGGATTTGTATTATGAGGCCGCTCAATTTTATCAAAATACCGCGGCTTATTATCAGCAATTGCTACCCCATCTGAACAATCAAATGGAAAAAGAAATATCAGATACTATTGATACATATTTATCTACCTCACTTCCGCTGCTCGAAAAGCTGGCCGGAAAAGAGCAGCCGCCACAACAAATTTGGCAACAGCTATATCAAACATACAGCTATCTGGGTATGGAGGAAGAAGCGATGAATGTAAAAGATAATCTTTAAACTATTTTTAAAAATGAAATTTAATACCAAGACTATCCATGCCGGGCAACAACCGGAAGAAACCTCAGGAGCCGTTATGCCTCCGATCTTTCAAACTTCAACTTATGCACAGGAAGCCCCCAATGTTAATAAGGGTTATGACTATGCCCGGGTCGGCAACCCCACCCGTACCGCTCTCGAAAAAATGATTGCCGGACTTGAGGGAGCGGATGAATGTGCTTGTTTTGCCAGTGGCTGTGCCGCCATGGATGCTGTTTTAAAAATGTTTCGCCCGGGAGATCATATTATTGCTTCAAATGATCTATACGGGGGCAGCTATCGACTATTTACCGAAGTATTTGAGCCCATGGGCGTTGACTTCAGCTTTATTGATATGACCGATATGGAGGAAGTCAAAAAAGCCTATACTGATCAAACAAAGCTACTCTGGATTGAGACGCCCACCAATCCCCTGCTTCGCATTGTGGATATCGAATTGCTTGCCGACTTCGCCCGAAATCAGGGTATTCTTTCGCTGGTTGATAATACCTTCGCCTCTCCCTATTTACAGAGACCACTAGAATTAGGCGCCGACATTATTTTGCATTCCACTACAAAGTATTTAGGCGGGCATTCGGATGTCATTGGAGGTGCTGTGGCTACTTCCAACAGCGAAGTTATGGAACAACTCCGTTTCCAAGTTAAAACTACGGGCGCAGTTCCCGGTCCCATGGATTGTTACCTGACTTTGCGGGGTATTAAAACGCTTTCGGTACGTGTTCAACAATCTGTTGATAATGCCAAGAAAGTGGCTCAATTTTTAGAAGACCATCCCCAGACCGGAAACGTTATATATCCGGGATTGGAGAGTCATGCCCAGCACGAGATTGCTGCGAAACAAATGGATGATTTCGGAGCCATGGTTTCCTTTTCCCTGAAAGATGATTCGCAGGAAAAAGCCAAAGAATTTATGAGTAGAACCTCTATTTTTACATTAGCAGAAAGCTTGGGTGGCGTAGAATCTTTAGTGAGCCATCCTGCATCTATGACGCATGGATCAATTCCCAAAAAAGTAAGATTAGAAGCGGGACTCGAGGATTCTCTTATCCGTCTTTCTGTAGGTATCGAAGATGCTGAAGATCTGGTTGACGATCTGCAACAGGCCTTCGAATAGGTTAGTCTTTTATCTAAATATTTTTTTTAAAATAAAACACAGTTATGGAGAATGTAGTTATAGTAGAAGCCAAACGGACCCCAATAGGATCTTTCGGTGGCAACTTGTCCTCTTTCTCCGCCCCGGAACTCGGAGCAACTGCCATTCGGGAAGTCATTAAGCAATCGGGTATTAAACCGGATGATGTACAAGAAGTGGTATTCGGCAATGTACTTACTGCCGGCATCGGACAGGCACCTGCCCGTCAAGCGGCTCTTAAAGCCGGACTTTCTGAACTTACTCCTGCTACTACTGTAAATAAAGTCTGCGCCTCAGGCATGAAGGCAGCCATGATAGCGAGCAATCAGATTCAACTTGGTGAAGTAGACATAATCGTGGCCGGTGGTATGGAAAGCATGAGTAATGTGCCCTACTACCTGCATAAACACCGGTTTGGGTCAAAACTTGGTCACGCACAGACAGAAGATGGTATTCTCAAAGACGGACTTTGGGACGTATATAATGATTTCCATATGGGAAATGCCGCAGAGATATGTGCCAAAGAGTGTAATATAAGTCGTGAACAGCAGGATGAATTTGCCATCAGTTCCTATAAACGGGCCATTCAGGCTCATGAAGAAGGGGCTTTTGCGGATGAAATCATTGAAATGAAAATCAGCGACCGTAAAGGCAATGTTGAAAAAATTACAATGGATCAGGAGCTGGAGCGGGTTAATTTTGATAAAATCCCTGACTTACGGCCTGTATTTGATAAAGAGGGCACGGTTACTGCTGCAAATGCCAGTAGCATCAACGATGGAGCCGCTGCCCTCCTGCTGATGAGTGAATCCAAAGCAAAAGAGCTGGGATTAAATCCATTAGCCCGGATTATTAGTCAGGCAAGTGCGGCTAAACAGCCCGAATGGTTTACTACGGCTCCCTCTGATGCAATACCCAAAGCCATAAAACGTGCTAAGTTACATAAAAATGACATCGATCTATTTGAGATTAATGAAGCATTTTCCGTTGTTTCACTGGCAAATAATAAAATTATGGAACTAAATCCCGAGAAAGTGAATATACATGGGGGAGCTGTAAGTATTGGCCACCCTATCGGATGCTCCGGGGCTCGAATTTTAGTTACTTTAATTTATGCTTTAAAGAAAACAGGAGATAAATTAGGCTGTGCAGGTATCTGCAATGGTGGCGGTGGAGCTTCTGCCATGGTTATTGAGATGGCAGACTAATCAGCTGAATCTCCGTTAATTTTATTTCCGTATTTAAAAGAATTAATTTTCGACCGTATAATTCAAATAAAATCCCGTAACGTAAAAATATTACAGTCATTTTTTTGCATAAAAGCTGGTAAATAACCACCTTTTAGGGTAAGCAGGTTTATCATCGGCTACTTATTATATTCTACTTATGAAAAAAACCATATTTACTGCATTTGCTTTACTATTAACATTGGCAGGTGTATCGCACGCCCAAGTAGGCATTACTTCTGTCCCGTTTCTCCAGATTGAACCTGATTCGCGGGCAGCTGGAATGGGTAACACTGGAGTTGCTATTGCTGATAACGCCTCAGCCGTTTTTTGGAATCCAGCCGGACTCGCTTTTCAACGTGGTAATCAAGTTAGTATAACCCACAGTGAATGGCTCCCCCAATTTAATGCTGATCTGTTTTATGACTACTTAGTTGGAAAGTATGAAGTTGAGGATATTGGTACTTTTGGAGCTCATATAACTTATCTGAATTTAGGAGAACAGCAACGAACTTCTTTGCAGGATCCAACGGGAGAAGGATTGGGACGCTTTAATAGCTACGAATTTGCCGGCGGAGTTTCTTACGGTTATCAAATTGATTCAAATTGGTCAGTGGGAACAGGACTCCGATTCATTCACAGTAGTTTAGCTGACGTAGAACTGGAAGGTGGCGAAAAGGTTGAACCGGGTTCCAGTGTGGGTTTTGACTTGGCCGGCATGTATCGGTCTGATGCTTTTGAACTTCTAAGTGATCGTAATGCTTCCGTAAATGCAGGGATAAACATTTCCAATATCGGTCCGGGAGTCAGTTATACCAGCAATGCTGAAAAAGATCCCCTCCCTACCATGTTTAGAATTGGCTGGGCTATTGAAACCGAACTGGATCGCAAGGGAATTAACACCCTTATGATTTCCAATGACATTTCCAAGGTTATGGCTCGCGAGAATGAAGGATCCTTGAGTGCCCTGTTTTCTTCTTGGGGAAGCTATGAACGCAACATCGGTGGCGGGAGAACAGCAACCCTAAATACTTTTCAGCAGCTGATGTTTGCTACCGGCTTCGAATATTGGTACGATCAGCTCTTTGCCGTACGAGGCGGATATTACCATGAAGATCCGAATAATGGGGACCGGCAGTTCATGACTTTAGGAGCAGGGCTCCGTTACGATTTTGTTGGAGTGGACTTTAGTTATATCTATACATTGGGTGATGAAAATCATCCATTAGCTAACACAACCCGCTTTGGACTGTTATTCAACTTCTAAGCTTTTCCTTTTTCTGATAAACTCAATAAATCCGGCACAATTTTCTAAATGTGCTGTTACTTTTCGTAAATAAATCAGATAAAATTTAGCTCCTTGAGTTTCGTTGTTAGTATAACACTAAAAGCAATTCCACATTAAGGATTGAGGAATGAATAGAAAATCAATCAAAAAGATTCTTACCAATAGAAAACTCCAAATGGGTCTTGGAGCTATTGTCGTTGCTGGTATCATTTTTTTATTTCTTCTGGATACCGTAGTTATGCCAGCTTATACAAACTACAATGAAGGAATTACTGTCCCCAATGTCTCTCAAATTTCTCTGGTTGAAGCAGAAGAAGTGTTGAAGGACTATGGACTAAGAGTGGAAATAGCCGAACGTAGATCCAACGAAGCCTATCCCGCTGATTATGTTATTGATCAAACACCGGCTGCAGCTAAAATTGTCAAGCCCGATCGAAAAATCTACCTAACGGTTAATTCTGAATCTAATCCAACCGTTCAAATCCCTAATGTTGTTGATCTTTCGCTAAGAAATGCCCGAATACAACTCCAAAACAGTGGGTTAACGGTAGGTTCCATCAGCTATGAACCTTCGCGATTTGAAGATGTGGTTTTACGACAATCAATATCACCTGAGACTGTTGTTCCAAAAGGAACTACCATCGACTTGACAGTTAGTGACGGACTGGGAGGAAAAACCGTAACTATGCCCGATATAACAGGACTATCTTTATCCGAAGCCCAACAGAAATTACAGGAAAAAGGCTTACGTGTTGAAGAGATTGAATTTAAACCTACAAGAAATTCCGCTCCCAATATTGTGCTTGACTACTCTCCCAAAAAAAATCAGCTTGTTGAAGGCGAAACACTAAAACTTATTGTATCTGAACATGAGGATGTAGTTGAGGAATCGGAGTCGGGAGCTATTGTAGACACTTCCGACATTGACAATTCAAATTTAGAAGATAATTGATACTCCATTTTATGGAACACAAGCCTCCCATCTTAGCCCCTTCTATTCTAGCTGCTGATTATACTCAATTAGGCGCAGAAATTGAACAGTGCAATGATGCAGGAATTCAGTGGCTACACTGTGATATTATGGACGGACATTTCGTACCTAACATTAGCTACGGTCCAACGGTTGTTCAGGCAGCCAGAAATAGCACAGAAGCTTTTTTAGACGTTCATTTAATGATTGAAAGACCTGACCAGTATATTCAGGCTTTTGTAGATGCAGGGGCTGACCAAATCACTGTTCACCAAGAAGCCTGCAAACATCTGCACAGAACCATACAGGCTATTCATAGTCACGGCTTATCAGCTGGAGTAGCAGTCAATCCAGCAACCTCTCTAACAGCCATTGAACCTATACTCGGTGATGTTGAGTTGGTGCTGGTCATGAGTGTAAACCCAGGATTTGGGGGACAGTCTTTTATCCCAAATACGCATGAACGACTTCAAAAGGTCCGGCAAATGCGACAAAATTCGGGATACAATTTTTTGATCGAAGTAGATGGAGGGGTTAAGCCAAATAATATCAGAAATATTGCTCATTCAGGTGCTGATATACTGGTAGCAGGCAGCGCGGTCTTTAAAGCTCCAGACATCCCCCAACGCATTGAGCAACTGCAGAAAGAAGCACAAATAGGAAAAGGAACCATAGTATAACTTATCATCTTTCCTTTACAAATATTTCATACAACTTCCTTATCTTTACTGTTAAGCTATAAATAAATGAGGAACGGATTATCGCAAAACAATCGACAGTTAGCGAAAAAACCTATCAAATTACAGAGGTAGAACCCGTATTAGTCCTGGGATTTCAAGATGAACACCTGAGTAAACTGGACAAAGCCTATCCCGAAACCAAGCTAACGGCCCGTGGCAGCCAGATAAAAATGTCCGGTCCGGAAAAAGACAGTGATGAACTTGTTGAAATATTTTCAGAGCTGGAATCCATGGCCCAGAAGAATGGGAATCTCACCGCCCAGGATGTAGATACTGTACTGGCTCTCAAACAAAGTGACGGAGACGCTAAAAAGCCAAATCCCCTGCGCGATACCAATGTATCGGGCGACTTTATCCTTCATACCCACACCGGAGATGCCATAACGGCCAAGACCCCAGGCCAAAAACGGATTGTCAAGGCTTCTGCTACCAATGATATTGTGTTTACCATCGGTCCCGCCGGAACGGGTAAAACCTATACATCGGTAGCCCTAGCTGTTAAAGCATTAAAAGAGCGCAAGGTTAAAAAAATTATTCTCGCACGTCCCGCAGTGGAGGCTGGCGAAACACTTGGATTCCTGCCGGGTGACCTTCGGGAAAAAATTGATCCCTACCTGCGCCCCCTTTATGATGCCCTGGAGGATATGATTGAATACGATCGGCTGGAACTTCATCTTACGAAAAACACTATTGAAATCGCACCTCTGGCCTATATGCGGGGCCGTACACTCAATAATGCTTTTGTAATACTCGATGAGGCCCAAAATGCCACGAACATGCAGATGAAGATGTTCTTAACGCGTATCGGCTTTAACAGTCGAGCAATCATTACCGGGGATATTACGCAAACCGACCTACCCCGGAAACAACAATCGGGACTCATTTCCATCCAAAATATCCTAAAAGGTATTGACGGAATCTCGTTCGTGTATCTGGATGAAGAGGATGTCGTACGACATCGCCTGGTTCGCGAAATTATAGAAGCCTACGATCGGCATGAGAGCAAAAAATAGTCTGATGAAAATTAAAAATTTGTCCATTCTTAATTTTTCATTATTAATTCAATAAATGGCAAACGATCTGTCATATTTCAACAATACTAAGATTAATAAACAACTTGAAGAAGTGAGCAAGCTCTTAGATGCTTATTCTAAAGCTATTCTGACTTCTGATTCCTGAATTCTGAAACCTATATGAAAATAACGAAAACTCCTGCCCATCCCCTCTACGAAGGAACTTTCAGCGTAGGTCTCGACAAGAAATTTAATCGAATTGACCGTGATGCCTCTCCAGCCAAAGGAGCTCTTAAAATTTCCCTGAATCCTTTCTTAATTCAAACGAACGATAAAAATATCCTATTTGATGTGGGAATCGGTGATTTCGGGGAAGATACAAGTACCGAAACCATTAAAGAAAATCTTGAAGAACACGGGCTCTCCGAATACGATATTACCGATATCTTTCTCAGTCATCTCCACTTTGATCATATTGGTGGATTAGCCGGACGTTCTTCCGGGTTCTGGGAACTCACTTTTCCCGATGCTAATGTATGGGTTTCAAAAAAAGGCTGGGAAAAAGTAATTAATCAGGAAGAATACTATGACGAAGAAAAAACAAAATTTGCTCATTTTCTGGATGCCAAAGCTAATTTGAACTTTCTTAATGAAGAAGAGCAACCGTACCCGGAGATTACCGTTCGAACAATCGGTGGACATACGGAATTTTCACAGGTACTGCTGTTTGATGACGGAAATCAAAAATACTTAATGGCCGGTGATGTGTTGGCAACCCGCGGTGAGGTAAACCGTAAATTTGCTGCCAAATATGATTATGACGGCGAACGGAGCATGGAAATTCGTGAAGAACTGACCCAGAAAGCTTATGAGGAGAATTATACCATTATGGGTTATCACGATTCACATCATCCCCTGTTTAATCTGACGGAGCACGAAGAGCAACGGGGATACAAAATTGAAGCAATATAAGACATATGTCGTTACCGGATTTTATCCATGAAATAATACATTATTTAAAACAAAAAGAACTCCCTTCCAATATTGAAGCGGCCGTTATTTTAGGCTCCGGATTAGGTACCTTTACGGAACACATAGAAAACCCATCTTTAGTTTCTTATGACGATATTCCTGGAATGCCTGTCTCTTCAGTAGAAGGACATGACGGGAAACTGATCATTGGGAAGATTAGTGATTATCCTATTATCGCTTTTTCCGGTCGATTTCACCACTATGAAGGCTTTTCTTTTGAGCAAACCGCCACCCCTGTTTATATAGCCAAGGCTCTGGACGTAAATAAACTAATCATTTCCAATGCTGCCGGCGCTATTAACACCTCCTTTTCGGTGGGTGATCTCATGGTCATTGAAGATGTAATTCGCAATAACTTATCGATCGCTCCCCGGGGACGTAAACAACATCGGTATCTGCACCATCAACATGTGGATAAAATCCGTAAATTAGCTTCTGATTTAGGATTGGTTACTCAACAAGGCACTTATATGTATGTTACCGGTCCAAATTACGAGACTAAGGCCGAGATTCGCGCTTTTAGAACGATGGGCGCTGATGCTGTGGGAATGTCTACCGCTACCGAACTTTTTGAAGCAGCACGATTAGAGCTTAAATCTATGGCTATTTCGCTGATTACGAATATGTCCACAGGTGTTACCGGTGATAAACTTAACCACGAAGAAGTCAAGGCAGCTGCCGATGCACGAAAGGAAGATTTTGCAAAACTGGTTAAAGTACTCATCCAAAAATTCTAATGCTACACAACCCGATCTCAATTACAGCAATTGCTTTTGATTGGCGTACCGTTTCAAATATTGCTTCAGTTTTACTTTTTTTCGGGTGCTTTTACTGGTCATATAACGCACTTTCCCGTAAATAGCACGCTCCTGCCATGCCCGATCAAAGCGACCAAAAATCCAGAAAATACCCGAATAGCTATTGGGATCGCCGCCATCAAGCGCATACCGGTTGTTCAACTCGATTAAATAAGCCAAGGCTGTTTCGGGATTAGGCGTCCATTCAAGCACTTTTTTACCCCAAAGCATACGAAGGTAATTATGCATGATCCCCTCCTCACGGAGTTGAGTTTGGGCCGCATTCCATATTTCATCATGGGTCTCCGACTGTGCAAACTCCTCCAGTTCGTACAGGTATTCCCGGTGATCATCTTTATGCATTTCCAGCGTCTCCAGCGCCCAGTCTGGGAGAGATTCGTACTGGTCATAGTTTGGCTCGTGATGGGCGAAATGAAACCCAACTTCACGCCATGTTATTACTTGATCCAGGAAACTATCAATATTCGGATCTCCGTTAAAAAAACCTCCGGTTGAACCTTGATTAAAAGTAATATTTTCAAGGCTCCATCCCTTCGGCTGATGGTCCAGTACGGCATCCACAATTTCATATTCAGAAATCTTTCCGTAGTGCAGCCAGGGACTCAATCCACTTGTTGCATTTTCATCGGGATCGTTCCTTTTCTCATCATATTTTGGAAGTCCATACTGGATAAACTGTCCGAGCTTGCCCAACGCTGCCTGACGAGTACCCTTTAACCCGGTTTTTTTCACCTCGTGATTTACAGGAAGTGTGTTGACAAATAAATCAAGACTCTTTAAGTGTTTTTCTGCCGAGGGATATTTGTCCAAGAAATCATTTTCGAGTGTTATTTTCTCCTGATTCTCCAACTGCCGAAACGGATTTTTTTGAGGCGGATGGGTGTAGCAGTCAATAAAATTTCGCTGCATTATTTTTCGAAAAAAGTAGGCATTGTAAGGTGCTTTTTCAGTCAGTCCCAGAGGAATCAAACCGTTCGAATCAACGGTGATATATGGGACGTTAAGCTTCTGGCTCACTTTTTCGTTGATGTCTCTGATAACAAACACCGGATACTCATCAGCAACAACTGCGCAGGCATTTTCGGCCAGGGAATATAAAAGTCCCTTACCAGCATCGGGGCGTTCCTCCAAATAAGCATAATAATTTAGATCATGCTCCCGGGCATAATCCATGTTCTCTTGCATTCCCTCCATAATGAAATGATGGAAACGATCCGAGGCCCAAGGATAATCACAACTAAGGCCTTCATAAATTAGCAGTGGCTTATCCAGTTTATTAGCCCATCCGACGGCATACTCCAGCGCATAATTATACTGAAACCGTCTATTAGCTTGCATCCAATATAAAACATAATCATTCTCCGAATTCGGAGAGCCATCATTCCGAAAAAAGACCCGCTTACTATTTATGTTAATGCTTTTCATAAGGGCAATTTATCCTGATTAGTCCGACAGCATCAACAGCATTATATATATTTACATTCCCGAACTTGCTTAAGCTTTTGACCTATCCGGCTTGCAAATATTCCAATAATTTCCTATTAATTAAGTGTATTAATAACACTTAGCATTCAATAAAAGTAGGGATGGAATTACAAAAATGGGTTAATAAGGTATTTCTTTTTATTCTTCCGATACTATGTATTGTTCCGGCAACCTTTGCACAATCAAACGATGTACGGGTTCATGATCCGGTTATGATTGAGCATGAGGGAACCTATTATCTGTTTAGCACCGGGCGGGGTATCTCAGTTCGCTCCTCTCCCGATATGCAGGATTGGACACGAGAGGATCCGGTTTTTGAAGAAGCCCCGGAATGGACCTCAGAGGTAGTTCCCGATTTTCGAAACCACATCTGGGCCC
>CAYXVW010000022.1:0-17733 GCA_964468695.1 uncultured Balneolaceae bacterium
CGGCCTCTACTCCTTCATCAACCCGCATTAAACCGGCCTGAAAAACGGAAGCTACAGGACCACGTGTTTCAGCACAAAGTTCTTTCGCTGCAGGCACTCCACCTTCTTGCAGTGCTTCTTGTACGTCAACAATAAATTTCCGTGTATCAATATCAGCTAGATTAAGTGTTATTAAACGCTCTAGGAAAATAGCCAATCCCAGAATGAGAGCGACAAGGACCGGCCACATAAAACCACCCTCATTACCTTCATTAAATCTTTGAACTAATACGTTAAAAAATCCTTGATCTGCTCCTGTTTGAAGGAATAAGAGAGTTATAAACGATGTCATACGATTACTCCGATTAAATTATGTTAGTTATCAGTTAATAAGGGCTTACAAAGATGCAAAATGATAGATTATTTTATCTAAAATGTCAAAGGTAAGAATCTACTATATGGAAATTTAGCTCCTGTTTAAAAGCTTTAACACTATTATTGTGCAACCCTATCAATTTATGCCCGATTGAAATTGGTTATTAGTATTACCAAACCGTTGAAGTCCTGTGTCTAAAAATTGTTGAAATTCTTCTTCATTTGCATAGCCAACCAGTTGTTCCAACACTTTCTCATCCTTTGGATCTATAATAACATACGTTGGCAGAGCTACTGTACCGGTAAGCTCAAATTGAAATCTTTGGTTAGCAGGTCCCTCAGATCCATCATCTGTATATAAACGCACTTGCTGCATTTTTGCAAATCGTTTTTGAATTTGCTCCAGGGGAAATACATTTGTTTCCATGGCACGACAATTTGTGCAAGTATAGCCTGTAAAGTCAATAAATACAGGTTTATTTTCTTGCTTAGCCCGTTCTACGGTTTCTTCATAGTTGCTTGACCACATTTCAGCTTCGGCTGTAGTACCACCCGTACCGCCCTGTTGTGCGAGGGAACGAACCACACTAACATCCGTTGCTTGCTTTGGTGGTAACCATGCATCCCAAATACCGAGAGAGGCTCCCATCAATCCCGGGATTAAATAAAAACTGAATAACAAAAAAGGCATAGACAACATCAATCGACCTGTGCCTATGGTCTGTGGTTTGTTGGCATTATTAAGTGAATAAACACCCAGTATATAAAGTCCTGTGAGGAAAAAGATGACAATCCACGCGGCAATGGTAAAGGGACGTGAGATGAGACCCCATTGCCAAACCAAATCAGCATTGGATAAGAATTTAAAAGCAGCGGCCAGTTCTATAAATCCCAAAATAACTTTTACAATGTTCATCCAGGAACCACTCTTGGGGAGCGACTCAAGCCAGCGTGGAAACAGTGCAAACAATACAAAAGGGCTGGCAAACGCGGCAGAGAAACCGGCCATCCCTATAATCGGATAAAACCATTCTCCGCCTGTTGTTGCGGCTAAAACACCACCAACAAATGGCGCTGTACATGAAAAAGAAACGGCACTGATGGTTAATGCCATAAACAAAATTCCAATTAGGCCGGAACTTTCGTTACTCTTACGATTCAACCAATTTGTAAGCTGATGGGGAAGCCGCAGTTCAAAAGCCCCCAATAAACTTACAGCAAATACAACCAGTATCAGTGCTATAAACAGGTTGACCCAAGGGTTGGCAGCAAATTGATTCGCACCGGATGCTCCAATTAACAGTGCCAACAATGCACCGAGAATAGTAAAGGTTAAAACGATAGCCAGTCCAAAGCCAAATGCTTGCCCAACTGCACGGCCGGTCTTGCCCTCACTTTGTTTTGAAAAGAACGAGACGGTCAACGGTATCATCGGAAACACACAGGGCGTGAGCAGGGCAGCAAAACCTGCTGTAAGTGCGATCCATATAAACGAAAAAATGCCATCGCCTCCAAGCCCACTTTGTGTTATTTCACCACTGGCAGTATCATCATTTCCGTTCGAAGAGTTAATTGCACCGGATTCATCTGAACTGCTATCGGTATCACCGGTGTCTTCAAATCCTGAATACGGGCTATCTGCCACACCATTGATTTCAATGGATTGTGTAATTGATTTCGTTTTAGGCGGCAGGCAAGATTTATCATCACAAACCTGGTACAATACTTCCAAATCAATCATGGAGGAGTTTCCGACATCTTGCTTAAACGCCAGGGGTATGGTAAAAGTCGCTTCTTTGGTATGCCAGCCTAACTCTGCATTAAAGTTAGGATCCATCTCGATAACAGGCTCCGATTCTGTGATGTCTCCTGCAATGGCTAGTTTTGGATTGGCCGATGAGAATTGGGTGGGATAAGGTCCGGCATCGGGATCGTTTGCAATGGAATAGAGGTGCCACTTTCCGTCAATTGTAGCTTTAATGGTAATCTCAAAGACACCACCTGCTTCAACTTGTTCCGGGGCGTCAGTTACAGCATAACTTACGGGATCCAACATCTGACCCTGAACAAAAAATGGGGATAACACCATTGCGATGATCCCCAGTAATTTTTTAACGGATACTGTCATTTTTTAGAATTTAAAAATTCATCACAGCCCTTATTCTTTAACTACCCAAACCTTAATTTGCGCTTTGATCTCACTAATCAGGCTGATGGTAGCCGTATATTCACCTAACGTTTTGATGTCTTGGTCTAGTGTAATCTTACGCTTGTCAATATTGATATCTCGCTCGGCAAGCGCATCGGCGATATCCTGCGAAGTAACGGAACCGTGAATTCGTTCATCTTCACCCACTGCAACAGGAATTGTTACGGATGTCGTTTCAAGTCGTTCGGCCATATCCTGTGCTTTCTCTATAGTAAGTTCAGCACGGCGTTCAGCTTGCTCTTTCATCCGCTCTACCCGCTTGAGAGCTCCGTCGGTAGCCATCATTGCTTTACCCTGGGGAATCAGATAGTTACGGCCATATCCAGCCTTAACTTCTACGATATCCCCGGAATCACCGAGTTTTTCAACATCTTCTCTTAAAATTAACTTCATGTATTTATTAGCCATAGAAATAAAAAATTTTTATCGAAGGTTATCTGCTACATATGGAATCATACCCAAAAAGCGGGCACGTTTAATTGCGCGGGAAAGCTGACGCTGATACTTTGCACTTGTACCGGTAACACGCCGTGGCAAAATCTTTCCCTGATCGTTCATAAATCGCTGCAACAGATCAGTATTTTTATAATCGATGTACTCAATACCAGCCTTGGAAAATTTGCACTTTCTGGTTTTTATCTGATTTTTCTTCGGATGTGATGGATTCTTAATCATAACAAAAAAAAGTTGTAGTTATAGAAATGGATTTAAATTAATCTTCGTCTTCCTCTTCTTCCTCCTCATCGTCAACAAAGACAGTAGGTACCGCATTCTTGCGCTGCAGTTCGCGATGACGCATCATTTTGGCATCATACTTCAGCGTCAAATAACGCATAATATGATCATCGATTCGGAGGGCACGCTCCAGCTTTTCTATGAGTTCGCCGGGAGCATTAAAATAAGCGTTTACATAATAACCGCTCGTTTTTTTATCCATCTCAAATTCAAACTTGCGGATTCCCCATTCATCCACTTCATCAATTTCTCCACCGTTATCTCTGATAAACTCAGTGAATTTTTCAACGATCTCTTCATACTGATCGTCTTCCAATACGGGATTTATAATATAGGTTAGCTCGTAATAGTTTTTACTCATGTGATATGTTCCTTTGGTTGTTTCTGTTTGAAACAGCCGACATAGTGACTTTCACTTGTCAGCAGGCAGGCAAAAATAGCGTTTTTTGCTATGAATTACAATTACTGCAGCAATAAACCTTGTTTTCTCGGAGCTATAATTTTATTCTCTCCGATTTTAACGGATAACGCGTATTAAATCTAAATCAAAAGAGGCTAGCCGTTATCCAGTCACCGGCATAGTAAGAGGACAGCAAGTCATGCAATCCACCAAATGCAACGCCAAAATATACGGTCATAATAGCTAATACAATAAGTGTGGTGCGATATACAATTCCTGAATGGACAAAAGGCACATCTTTATGCGGCTCGCGGAAATACATATAGACCATGGGACGCAGATAATAATAAACACTGGCAGCGCTTGCTAAAACACCAATCACAGCCAAGGTAACCATTCCCGCATTCACTGCGGCAGCAAATACCAGATATTTTCCAAAGAAACCGACCAATGGTGGGATACCTGCAAGTGAAAACAAAAAGATAGAAAGCATTACTCCCATCAGTGGGCGCTTAAAGCCAAGGCCGGAATAGTTGTTTACGTCTGTAAAATCAAGCCCCTGCTGACGCTCATAATAGGCCACCACCCCAAAAGCACCAACATTCATAATGGTATAGGCAAACAGATAATAGAGGACAGCGCTGTATCCTTCAGGAGTTCCGGCAGCCAATCCAACCAGCAAATAGCCCGCATGAGCGATACTCGAATAGGCCAACATTCGTTTTATATTATCTTGTACCAGCGCAATAATATTGCCCAGGATCATCGTTAAAATGGCCACAACTGTTAATAAAGCAGACCAATCTGCCGTTTCGGCTGGTAACATCTTAGATACCACCAGAATAAGGGCGATAAAAGAAGCTGACTTTGAAGCCGTAGCCATATAGGCCGTAAGCGTAGTCGGAGTACCCTGATAGACGTCAGGGGTCCACATATGAAAAGGGACAGCAGACACCTTAAAGAAAAAGCCTACAAGCAACAATCCCCCTCCAGCGAGAAACAATAAGTCCGGACTTGCCTGCTGAGCAATTTCTGGTAAACTTAAAGATCCGGTTGCTCCGTACAATAATGCCATACCATACAACAAAAACCCGGTTGAAAAAGCGCCCAATAAGAAATACTTAAGAGCAGCCTCCGCCCCACTTTTACGTTCTTTTATGAGTCCGGCAAGCACATACAGGCACATCGACATCGTTTCCAAACCAATAAAAATCATGATCAGATTATTGGCACTGGCCAGAGCAGTCATTCCCGCAGTAGCAAACAGTATCATGGCATAAACTTCACCAAATTCATGCTCAATGGCCTGTAGGTATTCTCTGGATATTAATACACAGAAAAGTGATCCGAATAATACCACAGCATTTCCAAAAGCAGAAACACCTCCGTAAGTAATCATTCCGGAAAAAGCTTCTCCCACGGGACCAAACATATCTACAACAGCCAAAGCCAGACCAGCTGTTAATGCAACAACGGTTACACCAAAAATCCCGCCATGGTCATCTTTATATGCATCTATTAACAGGGCGACAAGTCCCGCTACCGCTACTATTGTCCCGGGTAAAAAAGCGTTAAGGTCGTGTAAATAATCCATGCAATTAGTTGTTATACAGTGACTCTATCGATTTTGCAAGTTTAACATCTTTTTCGGTAACCTTTCCGCCGGCATCATGGGTGGAAAGAGAAATATTAACCGTATTATATACATTCATTATTTCCGGATGATGGACCTGATCTTCGGCCTCATAAGAGATACGTACCAAAAAGCTAACCGCATCTCTGAAATTATCGAAGTTGAATTCTTTGCTAATTTTATTATTGGCGTATTCCCATTCCGGAAGATCCTGAAGTGCTTTCTCAATTTCTTCTGAGGTTAGTGGTTGTGCCATAGTACTATTACTTTGATTTATTTTGCGATGCTAATTCATCCGTCACATCATATAATGTAGAAGCCCATTCAGGTAGTTCCTGAGTGGTAGCTGACTGTCGGATGGCTACCCGCTTTTCTTCTGAAGATTCCAGCAATTCATTTACCTGGGCTTCAGAATATTGGGTGAAATCGACGGGTCGAATTCCAATCCAAAACATCAAAATAACAAGCGGTACTAAAATACCGATTTCACGTGCATTCAGATCCTTGAGTTTCTCATTCACTTTGTGCTTAATCGGACCAAACATTACTCGCTGGTACATCCATAACATATAGACTGCGGCCAGTATAACGCCCAGAGCTGCAAAAACGGCAAAAGCATTTTGAGGAATTACTTCTGAGTTAAATGCACCATTCAGGATGAGAAACTCACCAATAAATCCATTTAATCCCGGCAAGCCGATAGAAGCAAGTGTGGCGATCATAAACATTACCGCAAAGACCGGAATAACCTTGGCAATACCTCCAAAATCCTCAATCATTCGAGTATGTCTCCGGTCATAAATCATTCCGACAATAAGGAAAAGAGCTCCGGTAGAAAGACCGTGATTGATCATCTGGATAATGGCTCCCTGCACTCCAATAACATTCACTGCGAAAAGCCCCAGCACTACAAATCCCAAGTGGCTTACCGAAGAGTAGGCTACCAATTTCTTTACATCCTTTTGGACCATTGCCACCAAGGCCCCGTAGATTATGCCCACTACAGCGAGTGCCGCCATATACGGGGCAAATTCAACAAACGCATTGGGAAAGATTGGCAAACAAATTCGAAGCAATCCGTATGTTCCGATCTTCAGCATAATAGCAGCCAACACCACAGACCCCGCTGTAGGCGCTTCGGTATGGGCATACGGCAACCAAGTATGAAATGGGAAGAGGGGAACCTTAATACAAAACGCCAAAGCAAAAGCGGCGAACAGATAGGTTTGCTCGACAAGACCTATTTGATACTCACTACCGGAGAGAAAGCGCCAGTCGGAGCTAAAAGCATAACCTTCCATAAATGAACCGGCATCATATCCCACATAAATTAATCCCACCAGCATAATGAGCGAACCCACCATAGTATAGACAAAGAATTTAACCGTAGCATGGATCCGTCCCTTTCCTCCCCAAATTCCAATAAGGAAGTACATGGGGATCAAAGAAAGTTCAAAAAAGACATAGAAAATAACTAAATCCAATGAAGCGAAAACACCCATCGAAGCTGTCTGCAAAAGCAATAGCATGGAATAGTATCCGGCTAAATGTTTCTTGACCGAATCCCATGAAGAGAGGATTACAAGGGGACCCATCAATGTGGTCAGCATGAACAACAGCAGACTAAGTCCATCCAATCCTATCAAATATTTAATATCCATTCCCGCCAGCAGAGGAGCTCCCTCTGTAAGGTATTGCGCCGTCCCAGAATTGGCGATATCAAAATTAAACAACAACGGAAGTGAAAGTACAAAAGTAGCCACAGTGGCTATTAAGCTAATCCACTTGGTGGCCTTGTCATTTCGCGTTACCAAAATAGCAGCAATACCGACAAGCGGTAAATAAATACAAATATTTAGTAGTAACTCCATCTTACAGTTTAATTTACAGGATCAACATACTTAATACGAGAATAACACCTAATACAAGAGCCAGAGCGTAACTGCTTACAACCCCCGTTTGGATATACCGAAATACGCTACCAAAAAGCCTGACAATTCCTCCCACGGCATTTACTACACCATCTATGATCTTCATATCAAATCGTGCCAGTCCCTTATCAGAAAAGCGAACCAGAGGATGAACTATAAGTCCCTCGTAAAACTCATCGAGATTATATTTCTCTTGCCAAACCTCATAGAAAACTCCAAAACTGTTAGCAAGAGTAGCATCAGACTCTTCAGTGGCCCCACTGCCATACATTCGATATGCTACGTAAACTCCGCCAACGGCAACAAGCACTGATATCACAAGAAGCAGCCACTCCGTAGAGTGAGACAGGGCTAAATCATAATCAGCCGTAATGTTGTGCAGCCAGTTATGTAATAAATTTATATGCTCTTCCTGATGCGTGAAGGTGGATAGCATGAAATTTGGTACCCCCAGGAATCCACCTACAACAGAAAGCCCACCAAGCGTCCACAGGGGAATGGTCATTGTCTTGGGACTCTCATGCAAATGTTTCTCTGCGCCTGCTGCTTCTTTAATTTTCTCAGGAAGCTTAAATTTACCATTGAAGGTTCCAAAAGTCAGACGGAACATATAGAAGGCTGTTAGGAAGGCCGTTATAATTCCAACTCCCCACAGAAGGAAATAAAGCGATCCGGCGAATTCTCCAAATCCCGCATTAAAGGTAAAAGCCAGAATCTCATCCTTCGAGAAGAAACCGGCCAGCGGCGGAATCCCCGCAATAGCAACCGTAGCAATTAAAAACGTTTTATAAGTGGAAGGCATATACTCCTTCAATCCCCCCATATACCGCATATCCTGCGGATCAAAATGCACATCCTTGCCCTCTTCATGTAGCTCGTGCTCTACATGCTCCATAGTATGAATTACAGAACCAGAACCCAAGAAAAGCAGCGCCTTAAAGAAAGCATGCGTCACAACATGAAACATGGCCGCAATAAAGGCACCCGATCCCAGTGCCAAGAACATATAACCCAATTGTGACACGGTAGAATAAGCCAGCACCCGCTTAATATCATTTTGGGTAAGGGCAATAGTAGCTGCGACAATGGCCGTCAGTGCTCCTATCACTGCAATAATCATCATCACTTCCGGAGACATCACGAACATAGGAGACATCCGCGATATCAGATAGATACCAGACGTAACCATGGTGGCAGCATGAATAAGGGCCGATACAGAAGTGGGACCTGCCATAGCATCCGGAAGCCATACGAAAAGCGGGATCTGGGCACTTTTACCCGTTGCCCCTATAAACATCAGCAGGCCAATCCAAAATTTAGCGTCGGATGGTATAGCATCCAGACTGCTTAGAATATTGTCGAAATCAAGACTACCTATATATTGGAAGGTCATGAACATCGCTATAAGAAAAGCGAAGTCCCCTACCCTGTTATACAAAAATGCCTTCTTTGCCGCATCCGACTTGCCCATATCGGCATACCAGAAACCAATCAGAAGGTACGAACAAAGTCCAACCCCCTCCCAGCCGAGAAATAAAAGCAACAGGTTATCGGCCAGCACCAAATTCAGCATAGCAAAAATAAAGAGATTCAAATAGGCAAAGAACTTCCAATAACCCTCATCTGCCCACATGTAACCGATAGAATAGAGATGAATCAAAAATCCAACGCCCGTAACTACCAGCGTCATTAAAAGAGAAAGCTGATCTATCTGATAGGCAATATCGACACTAAAACTACCGACCTCAATCCATGTAAAAAGTTCGGCAAAGATCGGGGCTGAGTCTTGTCCCATATTAAGGAAGAAATAAACAGTAATAGCAAAAGGAAGGAATACAGCAGCATTGGCTATAGTACCGATCAATCCCTTTTTCTCTCGAAAGGAATCAGAACTCAATCCAATAAGTCCATTAATAAGAAATCCCAAAAGCGGGAGTATGACAATCAGACTTGTAAGCGTAGTAGCAAAATCCATTTATAATGATATTTCAGTATTGAATCCTACAAAAAATTGTCGACCCATAAGTAGCCAACACCCCAGGCTTTCCCAAGGAGAAATTATCAGGTGGCAAAGATACAAAAAAGTAATTGAAGGTAAAGACTAAACTTCACAATATTTCTGCCAATACTTTTATTTAGTTGCTTTCTAAATTAGCTTCATTCCCTTTTTGTTATTAAGACCCATCCTTTCACCACAACCATAATGACATATTAAAAGCCAAGGAAGAGATTGATCGAATATACTCTGTGGATATTTTCTTCGAATCGAATACTATATACTCCTGGAAGGGCTCGCTAACATTTTATTCTGCAAAAAGAGGAAATAATTGAATTTTTAAATATTGAACGGCTTTTTTATTTTCATGTCAAATTAAATTCAGATCGTTATCAAAGTTTAAAAGAGTTGTTAAATCCATACTAGTCCTGGGATTTCTATTTTAGGTCTAACATAGATTTTGTATGTTTAGCGACCATTTTAATTATTAGCATTTATTAACAATAAGGACAGATCCTTTGAAGACCTTATCAATCCGGAGTTTCATTGTTTCTTTTGTCACCTTGATGGCCTTCTGGTACATTATGAGTGGCTTTTTTGATCCTATCCACAGTCTAATGGGAGTGGTTAGCGTTGCGGGGGTTATGGCACTTAATTATCAATTACGCAAGCACAAGTATTTTGAGGACGAGGTTGATGTATTAGATGAATTGCGGTACGGACGTCTCCTCTTTTATTTAGTGTGGATGTTCTGGCAAATTGTTGTTTCGGGTATTCAGGTTGCGCGTCTTATACTTGGTAAGCTTTAAGGTGGATCTGCCTAGCGCTAATTCCAAAATGATTTTAGGAAATTCTATTACCCTTACCCCCGGTACGCTTACGGTCGATATACATGAAGACGAATTTCTCGTTCATTCCATTGATCAAAATGCTTATGAAGGCATTGTCAATGACAAAATGCCTCAGGAAGTTCTAAAACTTTTCACAAAGGAAATGCATCCGGTCGTATCGGATGTAACAATCATATCAGATAACGAAGATCTGTGATGCATACTTTTTTTCTATACAGCGCCGTCATACTTACGGCTATTATTGCGATTCCGGCTTATCGGGTAGTCAAAGGGCCCACGGTATTCGACCGGCTGATCGGGACTAATGCCATCGCTACTAAAACCATCGCTTTGATTTGCCTGATCGGCTATCTTTTTGGCCGAATTGACATGTTTATTGATATAACGCTGGCTTATGCCATTTTGGGATTTATAGGTTCACTGACTATTGCCAAATATTTTTCTGCGGCTGAGGTTCGATATGATGACTGATATTCAGATTATTTTTACAGTATTCTTTGTTATTGCGGGTATATTTTTCCTGTTGGTTGGCAGTATTGGTACTGTTCGTCTGCCCGATTTTTATTCCCGCACTCATGCTACCAGTAAGAGCGACACGCTGGGGCTGTTGTTGATCATTGCGGGTCTTATTATATATGAAGGATTTCATATTAATAGTCTCAAGTTGCTTTTGATCTTATTATTTATTGCGCTGTCAAATCCAATAGGTTCCCATGCTTTAGCTCGTGCCGCTTATGAGGCGAAGCTTAAGCCACTGTTTAAAGGAACCGATAAAAAGAAGGGGAACTAAACCTGATGTATTGGGAATTTGAACTTATATTATTTTTCTTTTTACTCACTACGGCAATTATCGCCCTTGAAGCTGATAATCTGCTCATAGCAGTTGTCATGCTCACGATCTTCAGCTTTTTGAATGCCCTCTTATTTACAACAATGGGGGCTGTGGACGTTGGATTTACAGAAGCTGTAGTTGGAGCCGGGGTTACCGGTATTTTACTTGTCGTTGCTATCTATCAAACCACATACGAGACAGTAGATTGAAGAATTACATCCAACTTTTTCTAATTATTTGTTTTACGGCGCTCCTTCTTTTTGCGTCAATGGATTTGCCGTATCGCGGTGATGTGGACAACCAAATGAATCAGGAAACGAGTATTACCGGCACAGAAGTACCCGGTAATTATTATGTGCAGGAGGCCTATCACGATGCCCATACCAACAATATGGTTACGGTTGTGTTGGGGGATTATCGTAGTATTGATACGCTTGGAGAACAAATTGTAATATTTACAGCAGGTATGATCTGCTTTCTGCTTTTAAGGAAACACAGGGAGGACGAATGAAAAAACGTGTGGCAAGTCCTATTGTTTTATTAGGCTCACGACTATTGAGTCCCTATATCATGGTCTTTGGACTCTATGTGATCTTTCACGGTCACTATAGTCCCGGTGGTGGTTTCCAGGGAGGAACCCTTCTGGCAGCCTCACTGCTCCTGATCCGTATTTCAAGCGGTCGTCGTATTTCACGTATTCAATTCAGTGATTATCTCACTACGCCCTTGGCGGTCATTGGGGTATTCATCTATTTTGGTACGGGTTTAGTTGCCCTGTTTGCCGGTGGATATTTCCTTGATTATGGTCAATTGCCTATTCCAGGTCTTGATCCAGCTGAACTGCGTTACTGGGGAATTTTAATTATTGAACTGGGTATTGGCCTAACCGTTATGGCAGTACTCGTATCAATTTTTGACGATATGATTAGAGGAGAAGACTGATGGTTGATTTCGTATTCGGACACTATGCTTATTGGTTTACAATTATCCTGTTGGCTATCGGGCTCTATGGGATGCTTATAAAAGATAATCTTGTTAAAAAGACCATCGGATTATCCATCTTTCAAACCGGGGTTATCTTATTTTTTGTTTCGGTAGCTACCAAATGGGATGCAACAGTACCGGTCAAGAGTGATGAGTTCCCCATAACAGAGGTTGCGAATTATATGAATCCTCTTCCCCATACCCTCATGCTTACAGCTATTGTAGTGGGTGTTGCAACATTAGGCGTTGCCTTTGCTCTGCTTATTACGATCTATAACCGCTACGAGACCCTGAACGAACAAGAACTGTTAGAGAAGATTCAATGATCGGATCAGATATACCGGCTTTAATTCCTATTACATTTCTGGCATTTGCTATCCTAATTCCTCTTTTAGGGCTATGGAAGCGACACCTATCCTATTATTGGGCTGTGCTCGGTGCAGCTATTGCTACAGCTTTTTCTGCCCTTGGTTTCTATAATTATGTAACTGGTACGGAAACCATTCGTTATTTCTTCGGGGGTTGGGAACCGCCCATTGGCATTGAATTTGTCTATGATGGGCTATCCGGTTTTATAGTGTTGGTAATAAATGCTATTGCTCTTTTTGTTCTTATCCATTCCCGAATGATTGGGAAAACAGAGTTCCCCGGCAAAGTAACAGGTTATTATTCAGTTGCCATGCTGTTAATGCTTGGTTTTAACGGTATGGTTTTAACGGGAGACCTCTTTAATCTCTATGTTTTTCTTGAAATTTCTTCTCTTGCCAGCTATGCCCTTATCGGGATTGGAGAGAAACGAGCTCCCTACGCAGCCTTCCGCTATTTGATTATTGGTACCGTAGGCGGATCGCTATACTTATTGGGAGTCGGATTTTTATACACCATTACCGGCACGCTTAATATCATTGATATGACGGCCATGCTGCCAGAGGTTATTTCTAATTCAGCCGTTATAACGGCCTTGGTATTAATGGTAGCCGGTATTGGCGTAAAAGCGGCGCTTTTCCCTCTGCATGGATGGCTTCCCGATTCCTATACCTACGCCTCTTCGACTTCTTCCGCTCTTATTGCACCTATCGGTACCAAAGTTGCGGCCTATGTTCTTCTTCGAGTCGTGCTCTATCTGTTTGGGGTTGATATTATTGATACGGCTATCCCTATTACTGAAATTATAGGCGCGCTGGCCGGAATCGGCATTTTATATGGATCAATTATGGCAATTGCCCAAAGCGAGCTTAAGAAAATGCTGGCATATAGCAGTGTTTCCCAAATAGGATACATAATCATGGGTATCAGTCTTGCTAATCCATTTGGTTTTATCGGAGCCGTACTCCATGTACTGAACCACGCTTTGATGAAGGCCTGCCTCTTTTTAGTAGCTGGCAATTTGAGATTAAAAGAAGGACATTCAGATATAACGAAATTTGATGAGAGCTATCGAAAAAAATATCCATGGACTATGCTGGCCTTTACAACAGCGGCATTGTCGATGGTGGGCCTGCCTCCCCTGGCAGGATTTTTCAGCAAGTGGTACCTGGCACTTGGAACCATTGAGAACGGAAGCTGGCTGTTACTGGCAGTTATACTTTTAAGCTCGTTGCTTAATGCGGTATACTTTTTCCGCATTCTTGAAAAAGTGTACCTG
This sequence comes from uncultured Balneolaceae bacterium, assembly GCA_964468695.1. Taxonomy (GTDB): domain Bacteria; phylum Bacteroidota; class Rhodothermia; order Balneolales; family Balneolaceae; genus Fodinibius. The sequence continues at coordinate 13,571 of CAYXVW010000022.1, forward strand.
CGTAATCCCGAATCGGATGAAGACAAAGCCGGCATACTGTCTTCTTTGCGTTCTAATGAGGTCAAACCCTCTATGCTATGGACTACTTCTGTGATTGCAGTTGGTATTTTGGCCGTAGGCCTGCTGAATGCATTTATCGTATCTGCAATTGTAACCATGTTTCCCGCTGGATTATAAACCAAGAAATTAAACATTTGTAATGGAGCTTACTTTCGTCCCACTATATGCTGTACTCGTATCGCTTGCCGCGGTACCGTTTATCTTATTGAGTTCCAACAAACCTAACCTGCGTGAGTTCTGGACCATTCTGGCCGGTGTTGTTAAATTTTTACTGGTCTTAACGCTTGTTCCTACTGCTTTGGAAGGACGTACCGTTGAACTTACCCTCTTTGAAATTGCGCCAAACCTCCCTATTGAACTGCATGCCGATCCATTTGGAGTATTTTTTGCCATTGTAGCTTCTGGCCTGTGGATTTTCACTTCCTTCTATTCCATCGGCTATATGCGGGGGCATAAAGAGAAGAAACAAACCCGCTATTTTGCAAGTTTTGCTGTATGCCTGTCTTCAACAATAGGTATCGCTTTTTCCGGAAACTTGTTGACTTTCCTCCTCTTTTATGAGATGCTGACTATTGCTACTTATCCCCTGGTGATACACAGTGAAGACAAAGAGGCAATCCGCGCGGGACGTAAATATTTGGCTTATACATTAACAGCGGGTCTGTTGCTTATTGCAGCGGTAGGGATTACGTATTCTCTAACGGGTACACTTGACTTCCAACCCGGCGGTATTTTTGGGGATGTGGATCTCAGTAATACCATGGCGGTCTCTTTATTTCTGCTTTACTTAGGCGGAGTGGGTGTTAAAGCCGGTATTATGCCAATCCACAGCTGGCTACCGTCTGCTATGGCTGCTCCTACGCCGGTTAGTGCCCTTTTACATGCTGTAGCAGTAGTAAAATCAGGGGTATTCGGAATCATTCGCGTAGTTCACTATGTGTTTGGCCCGGAGGTAATGGGCAACTTTGGATTAAACGAAATTCTTATTGTTATAGCAGGTTTTACCATTATTGCAGCATCCCTACTTGCCTTTGCCCAGGATAACCTTAAAAGAAGGCTGGCTTATTCGACAGTGGGGCATCTCTCATATATTGTCTTGGGAGCCGCGCTGCTCACTCCATTGGGACTCACCGGTAGTATTATGCACATATCCGCCCATGCCACAATGAAGATTACGCTTTTCTTCTGCGCAGGTGCGATTATGGTCAATCTTCATAAAAAGAATATCAGTGACTTGAATGGAATTGCCAAGGTAATGCCCTGGACCATGGGCGCATTTGTCATTGGTTCGATGGGGCTTGCGGGAATTCCTCCTATAAATGGTTTTGTAAGTAAATGGTTTTTAGGTGCCGGTGTACTGGAGGGCGGCATGATGCTTCCGCTAATGATTCTTATTATAAGCGGATTACTTAATGTGGGATATTTCTTCCCCATCATTCATCGGGCTTATTTCAAAAAAGGCGGAAAGGAATTGGAGGGACATACGGAAGCCTCTCCCTTCATGGTAGTTCCTATTGTGATAACGGCAACCGCTTCTGTTATTTTCGGAATATTTCCGGATCTCTTTTTCCACTTTTTTGAGCTAGCATCAAATATAGCTGAAACTGTTTTTAATACTCTGTAACTATGAAAAAATGGCATTGGATAGCACTTGGAGTCCTTACACTTATCAGCCTCATCGTGGAATTTACCATGCTGGCTGATTATAAGTCACATTGGTGGAACCATATCCCAGCATTTTATGCAATTTGGGGCTTTGTAGGATGTGTGGTCATTATTTATGTCTCCAAGTGGTTGGGTAAACTTTTCATTTTAAGCGACGAAGATTATTACAATGATTGATTTTCTAACAATACCCGCAATCATATTGCTGTTGGGAGCTTTTATTCTTCCTCTGCTTCCTCAAAAGATACGCGCCGGAGCATTTGTATTATTTCCCCTGATTGCTCTCGGAATTATTTGGACCCTTCCGGATGGAAGCCTGATAGAAGCTTCTTTAGCCAGTTATGAGCTGCATCTTCTTGAGGTAGATTCTCTAAGCCGTATTTTCGGTACGATCTTCTCCCTTATTGCAATTATTGGCGGTATCTATGCCTTCCACATGGAAGAGCTTGGTCAGCAAACCTCAGCCCTTGCCTACGCCGGGGGAGCACTTGGCGTTACCTTTGCGGGTGATTTCTTTACCCTGATTGTCTATTGGGAAATTATGGCGGTGGCCTCGTCTTACTTGATTTGGGCACGTCAAACCAAAAGCTCTGACAAAGCGGGAATGCGTTATATTTTGGTGCATTCTTTTGGCGGGGGGCTTTTGCTAAGTGGTATTCTGGTACATTTATCGGAGGGAGGTTCCCTGTTGCTGAGTCCTTTAGCTACAGAATACACTCTATCCAATACGCTAATGCTTATTGGTGTTGCCATTAACTCGGCAATTCCTCCATTGCATGCCTGGTTGGCCGATGCCTATCCCAAAGCCACTATTACCGGTGCTGTCTTTATGAGTGCCTTTACCACAAAATCCGCAGTTTACGTGCTGATACGACTCTTCCCGGGATGGGAAGTATTGATATGGGTAGGAGTAGCAATGGCCCTGTACGGCGTTGTCTATGCGGTTCTCGCAAATGATATCCGGGAAATACTTGCTTATCATATCATCAGTCAGGTTGGCTACATGGTTGCCGGAGTGGGAATAGGAACCGAGATGGCAATAAACGGAACTACGGCCCATGCTTTTAGTCATATTCTGTATAAATCACTTCTATTTATGGGAGCGGGAGCCGTTATTTACTCAACAGGTAAGAGCAAGCTTACTGAACTCGGAGGCTTCGCTAAAAAGATGCCAGTGGTTGTCGGATTGTATATGATCGGGGCTTTCTCGATATCGGGGTTTCCCCTTTTCAACGGTTTTATAAGTAAATCTATGGTAATCAGTGCAGCGGGTGAAGCGCACTTTGAAATGGTGCTGTTATTGCTGCTTCTGGCTTCAGTAGGAACGTTCTTACATACTGGACTCAAGCTTCCCTATTTCACATGGTTTGGAGAGGCAAAAAGCAAGATTACCGTTTCTGAGGTTCCCCTGAATATGAAAATCGCAATGGGGACCGGAGCCTTCTTTTGCACGCTCTTCGGCATTTTTCCTTCGCTGCTGTATAACTATCTTCCCTATCCGGTGGATTACCAGCCATATAACACTTACCACCTGGTTGAAACAACCCAAATTTTGATCTTTACTTTTGTAGGTTTTTGGTTGCTCCGCAAGAAGTTAGAGGGAGTTCCCAAAATTGCACTCGATACGGATTGGTTCTATCGACGCCCGGCTCATATTGTAAGAGTATTATTTGTACAAACGCCTGACCGTATTTTTGCGGCTACAGAAAACATGGTGTTGTCATTAGCTCAAAAGTTGAGTCATCTTTCTAAAAATCCCCGCAAGTATCTAAGCTTGGGAGCCGACCGATCAGATCAACCCATTAAAACAGATGGATATACGGCCCCTATTCATTCGGCTATGGCTCTAATCCTATTGGGCTTTATTATTGTGGCTTTGTTTGTACTGATCTGATCTTATTTTATTGTATTACTCATGTCATTTAACCAGACTTCTCATTGGTATTAGGATTAGGGAGAATACCGAAGCCTGTTCATTTTCTAATAATATTATTAATGAAAAGTGATACTAATACTAATTTTCTATTGAATGATCCCATCCAGGCATGAGTATAAATACCCTTCTATCGCTTGATTAATGGTCAAGATCACATCCTTAATAACTTTGTATCCTCAGAAACAGCTAAGTTGAATTAACCCTATTCATTAGCAGACGAGACTCTCCCCCTACAGTAATTATCTGAATTCCTATATTACTTAAGCAGTCTCCACAACTATATTTGAACTGGTTATAGAAGACTACAATTGTTTATAACAATAGATAGGAAAAGTACTTCGAGTAGGCTCTGAGAGTTGAAAAGGATGCCAGAAATAACTTTTCACTCTAAAAGCCACTCCTGACAAAGAACTATCTACAGAATATCACCAGCGAAGTAAATTAACTCTGCTGATATCAACTGAAAGATTATTCCGGAATATTGCAATGATGATTGCAAGGC
>CAYXVW010000023.1:0-17712 GCA_964468695.1 uncultured Balneolaceae bacterium
GCTCTTCATTGGTACCTTCATAGAGAAATCGGATAGTACGTCCCCGCGAGGTAGTGTTATCAATAACCTCTGCCATCAGATCGGGACCAAAATACAGTTTATTGCCAATGCGTATTTTACGGGCTGGCTCAACGAGTACATCCCACAGCATATTTTCGGGAACCAGTTCACGCAACAAAAACACCTCAATGTCGGCATCCGTTTTTTCTTTTTTCCCTTTCAGGCGCGCCGGGAACACCTTGGTATTATTATATATCAGTACATCGCCTTCATTTAAATACTTGTGAATATCCGAGAATTTTTCGTGTGTAATACTTTCATCCTCCCGATCCAAAACCATTAGCTTTGCAGCATCACGTGGTTCAACCGGCTCTTCGGGAACATTAAAATCGTCGGTGTCAAACTTAAAATCGGTTAGTTTCATTATCGAACTACAGCCTTTTATTTGGTTTTATTAAACCGTATTTTTATTGGATTCAAAGCTTTCAAATATACCCTATTTTCATCCGTTGAACAAGTTCGAATTTATGACGGAGGTGTGCCAGAGCGGTCGAATGGGGCGGTCTCGAAAACCGTTGAATCGTTTTGCGATTCCGGGGGTTCGAATCCCTCCACCTCCGCTCTTTTTTATAAATGGCGTATATTGGCGTTTCTGTGGATGCTTTTTCAGACTTTTTTTCAAAATATATTGCTTCATATTAAACCATAATCTATCGGTTTTATTTTCGTTATTTTTTTCTGGAGAACACTTACGGCAGCTGTTTCCAAAAAATATTCGGAATAACACTCTTTATTGTAGAACTTTACTTTATTATACTTAAATTAGTTTCACAGGCGTTATATTACGCTTTAGTATAATACTACCGGGTAACTATCAATGATTATGAAAAAGACTTGGACCTTTACTTTTATAAGCGCATTTATACTTTTATTCATTGGGATATCTTCAGTGGCAGAAGCCCAGCTGCGAGAAGATGTTAATCGCTCTTCCGAACTCACGGGATCGGTTATAAAACAAAACCCCAGTGAGGACGCTAATCTGGGCAATCTGTTTAACATGCAGATGGACCACTCCTATTCCATGATGTTCTCAAGTTTTGGAGGACAAATGCAAAACATGAATGCTTATACGAATACCATGCGCTTCTTCTTTTCAGAAGATCTCACCGGTCGGGTTGATTTATCGCTCTTGCATTCCCCATTCGGGAACAACAATTTTATGTCAAATAACAACGGGATGGATACCCAGTTGCTTATTCGCAACGCTGAGCTGAATTATCAAATCAATGAGAATAGCAATATCAGCATTCATTTTCAGCAGTTACCTCAAGGCTATGGCTACAGTCCCTGGGGCATGGGCCCGCGATCTCGTCACTCTCTGAACTCCGGCCATTTTATTTTCGACTAGTCCAGCCTAAGGCATGAGCTCAGATAGCAGAGAATCCAGTTCGTTTGTTCTAAATGCCGCCATTGGATTTCTTAGTCTACTTTTAGTGCTACTTGTTTTTGGTCTTTTTACTCGTATTGTTTATCCCCGGATAGAGAACCAACGTAATGAAATAAACACCAATCTAATTGGAGAGATTATTCAACTTGAAGTGCTAAATGGCTGTGGAGTTCCCGGTGTAGCCAATACCTTTACTTCTACACTTCGTAAAAATGGATTTGATGTAGTAGAAACAGGAAATTTCAAGAACTTTGATATGACCAATACGGTTATAATAGCACGGACTATTAATAAAGATAACGCACTGAAAATTGCTGATGTTCTCGGCGTTGAACCTCAAAATGTTATTGTAGAAGCATCAGAAGATTACTATCTCGATGCGACCGTTGTCATTGGATCTGATTATAAATCTTTAACACTCAACTAATTTTATATGACCAACACCTCTTCTCAAAAAGAACAACAATTTACCAGCGTCAATGACGCCAAAACAGCCGATTCTGAAAAGCTGATTGAAGTCATAACAGAAGCAATGCTCGACCGGAAAGCGGAAGACATTATTGTACTGGATGTTCACAAACTAACTACGCTGGCAGATAAGTTTATCGTTTGTCATGCCAGTACGGATGTTCAAATCAAAGCCATTGCTGATAATATTAATAAGGAGACCCACGAAAATCTGGGCGAAAAAGCCTGGAAAGAAGAAGGACGCGAAAGCCGGCGATGGGTTATTCTGGATTATGTAAATGTCGTTGTACACATCTTTAAAAAGGAATTGCGTGAGTATTATGCTCTCGAACGCATGTGGAATGATGCCCCGGTTCAAAGAATTGAAGAATAATCCTGGTTTTTCGATAACGGGCTTATTTACGTTAACTATTGGACTTTTTATGATCTTCGGATGCGCTTCTTCAGATCCCAAATTAACTGATTCTTATCCCAATTTAACAGAACTGCAACAACCCAAAGGTACACCACACCAAGAAGGGAAAGCATATATTGATTCGCTGAAGCAAATTACCCTTGAAGAAGAGAACGCACTTTTGATTTCCGGCAAACTCGCCGACGGTTGTACGCATCTCCGGGCCGTATCTCATCAAGAGACAAAAGACAGTACCCTTCACTTAAAAGTTATTGCTTGGCGGCACGCTGACAAAATGTGCACCCAGGCACTAGTTCCCTTCTCTTATATTTATCGAGAATTAAGTAATTCCCAAATTAATCACTATTCTGATATTCTCATTAACGGAAAAAAATATTCTAAATAGCGATGCCTAAAAAAGTACTGGTTACTGAACCTATTGTCGATTCTGTTATTAATAAACTCCAGGCTCACTTTTCTGTGGATGTTGGTCAGCGTGGCGATTATAATTCAGAGGAAGCCCTTATTCGTGATATCCCTCAGTACCACGCCATACTACCTATGCTTTCCAACCCAATTACCGCCGAGGTCTTAAAAGCAGGAGAACGCCTTCAGATCGTTGCCAACCATGCCGTAGGGTATAATAATATTGATGTTGATGCTGCCCAAGAAGAAAATATTTATGTGGCAAACACTCCCGATGTACTGACTGATTCCTGTGCTGAATTTACGATCGGACTTATATTAGCAGTAAGCAGAAGACTGTTTGAAGCACAGCGCTATCTCCTCGATGGTAAATTTGATGGGTGGGAACCACTAGGTTTTTTAGGCAAAGAACTCCAGGGAAGTACCCTCGGTATCGTGGGAATGGGCAGAATTGGTCAGGCTGTTGCTCAAAGGGCCAAGGCATTTGGTATGGATATTATTTACCATAACCGAAGCCAATTGTCGCCAGAGACAGAAAATACCTTTAATGCCTCTTACCGAACTGATATAGAAACATTAGCCGAAGAAGCCGATATTCTTACTCTTCACTGCCCGCTCACTGATGAAACAAAACATCTTGTGGATAAAGAGGTTCTTTCTATATTAGGAAAAAATGCAATTTTGGTTAATACTTCTCGCGGCCCCGTCGTTGATGAAAAAGCTCTTGCTGAAGCCCTCCATGATGGAACCATCGGGGGAGCTGCCCTGGATGTATTTGAAGAAGAACCCAAAGTGCATCCCCGTCTCCTGACAGCACCTAACTGCCTGTTGACCCCTCACATCGCCAGTGCCAGTCATGAAACACGAGAAGCGATAGGCATGTTGGCCGCTGAGGCTATTGTCGGGATTTTAGAAGGCCGGGATCCCTCTAAAATTCCTAACTTGATTCGACCTTAAATTCGATTCATATTCAAATACCTGATGAATCGACCATAGTTTTATGAAAACATCTCTGGATCTATCCCGGCTTTACCGTCTTTTAGGGTGGGCATTTTTAGCCCTTTTATTACTACTTCTTGCCCTCGAGGGATGGCGTTATAGTATCAAACCTTCTGATGCCAACCATCAACAAATCGTAGAGCAAAGACTCACGGAATCGGCTCTCTTTTTTGAGAATAAACAGCAGCAATTGCTCAAACGATCTGAGCAGTTGGCCTCCACCCTTCAATCATTACTGTTGCAAGAACATTCGCCTCAAAATATTTATGAACATCTGGATTCATATTCCGATTTTTGGGGAATTGCTTTGTACCAGAATGATCAACCTATCGTCTGGAAAGGTTTTGCTCCGCCCAACCGAAATGATAATTCTTTAGAGAACCCCCTCGAACCCCAAATAACGCTCTCAAAGGAGAACAATACTGCTTATTGGGAGGCCTATGTTCCTTTCAATGTGCAAAGAAACGATGATGTTATCTGGTATCAGCTGTTTACTAGTTATCGCATTGAGCAGACCAATCCATTGGCTATTGGCTCCGCTACCGAATTTAACATCCTTCATTCAGAGTCTTCTATTGATTATCCAGTAAACTTTAGCATTTTCAATTCTCCACCTGATAGTGTAACCCAAACCAAAAAGTTAAACAGTATTGAAGGAGACTCTATTGGTGTTGTTTATGCTTCTGAGGAGGATCTCCTGCAAAAAAAAGAAGAATGGAATGAGGGAAACAGCTTCTGGCGATCCCTTTTCGCCCTATTCAGTTTTGCAGTCTTCGTCATTGTCTTCTTCAAAGCCGTTGATAAAGTTAGTTGGCTTACCGGACTTCTTCTACAACTCTTTTTTATTAGTACCGGCTGGCTTGTATTGGCTTACACTGATATTATATCAATCTGGACCCAGATGCTTGTTGAACCTGCGAATGAAGCATGGACTGAAACTGCCGAACAGCTGGCCTATATATTTACACAGGTCTTCTTTGCCCTACTTGCTTCAATCGCCATTGCCCGAAAACTACCGTTTTTCAACAGGAAGATAAAAGCCAACTCGTATCTCGCTTCTATTGGCTTAGCCACCTTTGTGGGAGCTATTAACGGCCTAAGTATACCTCTCGTTCTCAATTGGACCAATAACAATATTGTTTCTTCCGGCATCCCACTTTTAGACCTACGTATATTACCAGAGTGGAATACGGTTATTATCTATCTTATAGTGGGTCTAACACTTTTGTCATTAGGAATTCTTCTATCTTCCCTTAATCTCCTTCTTTTTCGCTCTACTCTAAATCACATCCGGTTATCAGCAACCATCGTTGTAATAGCCTTTATCATTGTTCTTCTGCTGACCCAGCTTTGGGTGCTTAGCTTACCTGCCCTCAATTGGCTTCTCTATACTAGTTTAGCAGCCTTTGCTATTATTTTATTTATTGCAATTGGGCACGCTCAGGATATTCCATGGATATCTTCCCTTTCTCCACTGCGTAACATTGTTATGGGGAGTATATTTATTGCAACGTTGGGGGTACCCATGTTTTACCAATCTTATCTTATACATATCGACGAAGAACTTTTGCAGACAGCTAAAGATTATGCCCAGGAAGAAGATTCCCAGGCCCGGGAGTTAACCCGTCAGCTTTTAGTGAATCTTGAGGAAGAGTTTCAAACTATTTCCAACGAAGATATCCTTAATAATCAATCATCACTACAATCTCGTTTTACACAAAATATTCGCAATTTTCTGGCGTCCGAATGGAATACCTATTCATTTGACCTACAGCTGGTCAGCGCCTCTGAAGAACTTATTGCCAACTATTCCACCAATCTAAATTCACCAAATTGGATAAATTATTTCAACATCCCTCGGCTGGAAATAACTACAGAAATACAACAGATTACCAGATCCAGCATCCAGCCGGTTATTCAGCAGCCACAACTCATAAACCAACAGGATTACCGGACTTTTTACAGAGGATGGATACCCGTTTTTGGATCTTCTGAATACCAGCCGATAGCCTGGATTTTATGCTCTGTTTATAAAGAACGCCCTCAATTTAATAAGCCAATCCGTGCAGTAATGGCTTCATTAACGTATGAGGACTGGAATAAGAACTTCTTGATGCAGAAATACGAGGATGCTCAATTAGTGAGTGCTACCGACCAAGGTTTTACGGGATATTTCCCTAAGTACCAGCAACTAAATGAGGCAGAACAGAAGGCTCTCGAAAGCGATTCACTTATTTATTATTACGATCAGGCTAATGAAAACACCTATCGTACATTGCTGTGGAAAGAATCGGATACCGTATCCATCAAAATAAGTTCTGCCCTGCCGGAATATCGACTTATTCTATTTTCCCTTTTCCGTTTCAGCTTTACCCTGCTCATTGTAGGTTGCCTGATTGCTTTTATTACTCAGCTTATTAATAAGCATCAAACTTCGTTGCTGGGAGAAAATAAGCGCTTTCAGGATCGTATCCTCGATAGTTTCTTACTGGCTACTCTAATCTTTCTGGGATTCTTAATTGCAACTTCACATTATGCTATCAAAAAACAGAATCAGGAAATTGTTCGACAGGAATTATTTGAGAAGCTCGAGCGGCTTGCGGAGTCTATTCAATCCAGCCAGCTTATGGACAACAATTTTAGTCGCAGCCCCTCTTCTTCGCTCGAATCTCTTACGACCCCCTGGAATGTGGATGCCACCTTATATACGGATCACAGTGTAGCTGAAACTACGACTCCCCAAATATATCAGCAACACTTACTTCCCGACATCCTGCCATATGATATTTATCATCAAATTTCTGTCCAGCAAAAAAGGGAGGCCTATTCTTCCGTTAATTTGGCGGGCCAGCCATTACTTATTGGCTACCGTTCTATTCTGGATGATGAAAATGAAAGGTTAGGAATTCTTGCCATCCCAACCTTTCTGGAATCGCCTAAATACGATCAGCAATTATTGGAGACCATAAGCTACCTGATTTTAGTTTATATTTTGGTATTCGGTCTATTTATACTGGGTTCCGCATTCATTTCAAAATCATTGACTCGCCCTTTAACCTATATACAACGCGGCCTTAATAAAATATCAGGTGGTAATCTGGATACTACTATTCCGGTTACCAGTCAGGATGAAATCGGTAATCTGGCAAAAGCTTACAATGAGATGGTTCGCAGGCTCCGGAAGCTACAAAAAGAACTCGCCAAGGCCGAGAGAGAAGCGGCATGGAAAGAAATGGCTCAACAGGTAGCTCACGAAATCAAAAATCCACTTACGCCCATGAAGCTTAACGTTCAACACTTAGAGCGACAGCTAAAAACGGGAAAATATGAGGGAGAAGAGCTCAAGGCTCACATTCAAAAGATCACGGCTAACCTTATTGAACAGATACAATCCCTAAGCAATATAGCTTCTGATTTCTCGAAATTTTCTCAACCTATCGAAAAAGATTTTACTTCCGTCAATTTAACTTCTATTCTGGAGTCTGTCGTTCAGCTTTACCAGCATGACCAACAAATCACACTCTCTTTTGATGCTCCCGAAGAAGCCGTTTGGGTAAATGGTTTTGCGGATGATCTAAAACGTGTTTTTATCAATATTGTTAAAAATGCCTACGAGTCCATCGGGGATGATCAAGGGGAGATTACCATTTCCCTTTATCGAAGTCAGCAAAACGCCTTTGTTGAAATTGAAGACAACGGCAGCGGGATTCCCGAAGAGAACAGGAGTAATATCTTTGTACCCAGTTTTTCCACCAAATCCGGGGGTACAGGGCTTGGTTTGGCAATTTGCAAAAAAATTATTGAAGCACATAGTGGGAGCATTACATTTGCTTCTGTAGAAGGAGAAGGCACTACTTTTGTCATTAAACTGCCTCAAGTAGATTCCTGATTTTTCTAACCCTAATCCCCTGTCTTTTCCTCCACAGTTTTTGTACCATTAGCGCTTCCACAAATATAATATTTATTATACAATTGAAGCTGTGCTCTCATTTCTAAAAGCAGAAAAATATAATTTTCGCAAAGAAGCCGGACTGACTTTAAAAATCGGTCTACCCGTCATCATTGCACAGCTCCTGCAGATGTCTATGAACTTCGTAGACACCGTTATGGCGGGCAATCTCTCTGCACAGGACCTTGCAGCCGTGGCAGTGGGAGGAGCCGTTTTTGTGCCCTTCATGATGTTTATGGCCGGAATCCTGATGGCCGTTACTCCCGTTGTTGCTCAATTGGTAGGTGCCCGTAATTTTAAAGAAATTGGGATCAATGCACGACAAGCGCTTTGGCTAAGCCAGATTTTAGCTATACCTGTCTTTTTCCTGATTCGAAATCTCGAATTTGTCATGCACTTCATAGACGTGACTCCCGAAATCATCCCAATGGCCCAAGGTTACCTGGGAGCTATATCATGGGGAGTATTTCCAGTAAGTGGATATATGGCGCTTCGCTTTTTCAACGAAGGGATGTCCGTGACCCGGCCCGGAATGTACTTTGCCTTGATTGGGGTTTTTGTAAATATTATCGGGAACTATGTACTTATGTACGGTGCATTTGGATTTCCGGAATTGGGCGCTGTAGGATGCGGTTATGCTTCTTCCTTGGTGGGCATTGTCATGTTTTTGGGCATGCTCATTTTTACCATGAAACATCCTCCCTATAATCGGTTCGAGATATTTTCATCCTTCAAAAAACCGGATTGGCCCTACCTTAAAGAGTTGCTTAGGGTTGGTGTTCCTATTGGACTTAGTTCCACGATGGAAGTAACCATGTTTGCAGTTGTCAGCCTTTTGATGGGATCCCTGAGTACCATTGCCGTTGCCGGACATCAGGTAGCTATCAATTTTGCAGCCATGACCTTTATGGTTCCTTTTGGTCTTTCAACAGCTATTACTACCCGGGTAGGCAACGCTATCGGAAAAAACAAAGTTACAGAAGCACGTCAACGAGGATACGTGGGAATCACATTGGCTACGCTTTTTATGAGCTTCACAGCCATCATTATTTATCTCTTTCCGGATGTTATTAGCAGTATCTATACCCAGGATTCTGCCGTACAAGAAGTGGCTATCAGCCTCCTATATATGGCCGCCATATTTCAAATATCCGACGGACTTCAAGTGAGCAGCTATGGCGCCCTCCGTGGACTTAAGGATACTAAAATTCCCATGATCGTTAATTTTATCGCATACTGGATGGTTGGTCTTCCTCTGGGCTACTATCTTGGCATTAGCAGGAATATAGGTCCGCAGGGTCTTTGGATGGGACTTATTGCCGGGCTGACTATAGCAGCTATCCTTCATAATATTCGATTTTACAAACTCACCACCCGGCGATAACTTTCTAAAAAACCTACTCTCCTATCCCTTCTTTGAGTTCCTATTCCAAAAGAGATTAGGATTTTGGAATGTTTTACGGCAACTTCAGGTATATGTATATCTAAGCATCGTCTCATTAAGTAATAATTCAATAGATGGCGGCCTACATTCACAATATCGCAACCGTTGTGCCCGAGCAATCTTACTGCCAGAACTTTTTGCGGGAGAAGATGAAAAAGTATGTCGCAACTCGTGATGCTTCCCAAAAAATTATCCACAGAATCTATTCCAAATCAGGGATCGATAAACGTCACACCGTAATTAATGATTTTAATACCAATGGGAAGTCCCCTGTTTTCTTTCAGGAAGATGGTTCTTTCTCATCTCCTTCTACCGGCATTCGTAACGATCTTTATATTAAAAAAGCGAAACCACTTTTTGTTGATACAGCCCGCAAAACGATCGATCAAAATACCACGATCAATAAATCCGATATCACTCATGTTATCACGGTTTCATGTACAGGCTTCTTTGCTCCCGAACCCGGCTTTGAAATTATTAAACAACTGGAACTTCCGCCCTCTACCGAACGGTATCATTTGGGATTTATGGGTTGTTTCGCCGCATTTCCAGCCATGAAAATGGCTCAGTCATTTTGTCAATCTCAGCCAGATGCCACGGTTCTTGTCGTCTGCCTGGAACTTTGCTCTCTCCATCTTCAATCCTCTGAAACCACCGACCAGCTTATTTCTGCCTCCGTCTTTGCCGACGGTGCAGCTGGGATAATTATCACCGGCAGAAAACCAAATGGCAAATGCTTCCAACTGAATCAGTTTTCAACTGCTACGGCCAGAGAAACGGAGCAGGATATGGCCTGGACCATTGGCGATACGGGATTTGATATGGTATTATCGAGCTATGTACCTGAGCTGATCAGATCTAATCTCCGAGATGCCACTCAACCACTTTTTGAAGACTTTAAAATCAACCGCAGTGATATTTATGACTGGGCCATCCATCCGGGTGGACGGGCGATCCTCGACAAGATAGAACAGGAGTTTGATCTACAGAGAAAACAGCTTAAATATTCACGGAAAATCTTGGCCAACTACGGGAATATGAGCAGTGCCACCATCCTATTCGTGCTTGCTGAGTTACTCGCGGATCCTGAGAAAATAAATCGCTCCAAAGTTCTTGCCATGGCTTTTGGCCCGGGACTAACCATTGAAAGTGCCCTGTTAACAAAATTAACGAGCTGAATACGAATGCCTTATTTTCTTTCATCTCGCAACAGAGAAAGCCGGGAATTGATGGATAACCCGAATTGCAATCAGGCCGCACTTGAGAATACCTATAAACAATTCCATAAAATAAACAGCCTTATTTCGCAGTGGAAAAAAGTCTATCAAAAAGAACTTCGGCCCTATCTTCAGACTAAGCCGAAAGCACATATTTTGGATATCGGATTTGGAGGCGGAGATATCCCGATAAAGCTGGCAAAGTGGGCCGATGCAGATCAGCTTAATATTCATATTACCGCTATAGATACTGACGAACGGGCTCTCAACTATGTACATCAGCTACAAGTCCCTGATAACATTACATTTATACAGTGTTCACCATCTGATTTAATAAAAAAAGGAAATCAGTATGATTTTGTAATTTCTAATCACCTCCTTCATCATATCTCCTCTGAAAAACTACAGAATATCCTATCCGAAGCTCAACAATTAAGCCGGTATGGGGTTCTGTTTAATGATATTCGGCGCAGCGATATTGGCTATCTGCTGTTCAGTATATTTGCCCGGCCTTTTTTTCAAAACTCATATATTGTACAGGATGGACTTACCTCCATCAAAAGAAGCTATACCTATGAAGAACTCCGGGAAGTGATCCCCTCGGGTTGGCAGGTGAGTAAACTTTTTCCCTATCGGCTGTTGCTAAAATACTACCATGAATGACTCCGTTTCTACATATCCAGTGGTGATTGTCGGTGGCGGACCCGTTGGACTCTTTTTAGGGATATGCCTCGAACAAGCAGGCATTTCGTGCCGAATTCTCGAAAAACAATCAGCCCCAAATATCCATCCCCGCGCACTCGGCATTCACCCTCCCTCTCTCGAAATCTTTAAATCTTTAGGAATTCACAAATTATTCATAGAAAAAGGCATAAAGATCAGGCTGGGGCATGCGTTCGCTAATAGTAAGAAAATTGGGTCACTTTCTTTTCAGGCATGCCCTGAACCTTTTAACTATGTGCTTTCCCTGCCCCAAAACAAGACGGAAGAAATTCTAGAGCGTCATTTGAATCAGCTTAATACCAACACCTTAGTCCGTAAAGCTTCAGTCCTCGATTTTTCCAGAGAGCATAATCACCTGGAGGTTCTCTATAAAAAAGATGGCCAACACAAGACAGTACGAGCGAACTTTCTGGTAGGATGTGATGGAAAAGACAGTATTGTTCGTAAGAGTATGGGCGTCTCATTTGTAGGGAAATCTTATCCGGATACTTATGTGATGGGTGATTTTACAGAAAATACCACTTTTGGAAATGACGCCGCTGTATTTCTTTGCAAGGAAGGACTCATAGAGTCTTTCCCTCTTCCCGGAAACCGGCGCCGGTGGGTTGTAAAAACAGATCAATACCACTCATCAAATCATCGGCAAATTATTGAACAGGCCGTCTCACAGCGGATAGCCCACTCCCTTTCCCCTACTGACCACTTTATGCTAAGCAGTTTTGGTGTTGAAAAGCGACATGCACAATCCATGTTCAAAAAAGAAATCCTTTTAGCGGGAGATGCCGCTCATATAGTTAGTCCAATCGGTGGACAGGGCATGAATTTGGGTTGGCTGGGTGCCTGGGATCTAAGCAAATGTCTGGAACAAATAATCCTGTATCAACAACCGGCTGAAAAAGAATTAGAGGCCTTTGAAAACAGACGCATAAAAGCAATGCAGAACGCCATTAAACGAAGTGAATTTAATATGTGGCTGGGCAAAAGAACAAAATATCCTAAATTTAGAAATGGAATAGTAAAAATCATGCTTAATACGCCATTCTCTTCTCTGATGGCCCGGCTATTTACAATGCGTGGAATCCAGCGTTGGATTATTTAACTACTCCCTTATCGCGCAAATTTTAAAACACAGCGGGTCCCGCCATTATTCTCAAATTCAATAGACCCATCTAACCGATCAGCCAAGGCTTTAACAACCCAACCTCCCATCGACTCTCCTCTATTTATTTTGAAATTGTCTCCAATTCCCTTGCCGTTATCCGATACTACAATCTTGATAATGCCTTTACTATTTTCTGTAACCCGAACATTAATTCTTCCACCCTCTATTGACGTAAATGCATGTTTATAGGCATTGAGAATAAGCTCATTTAAAATAAGTCCGCAATTCATTGCCCGCTCAGAATCTATCTCAATCGGATCTGCTTCAACATTAATAAAAATTTCTTCTCTTTTACCAGCTAAAGTTTTGTTTATCTGCTGGGATAATTTTTGAAAATAAGTTCCAAGCACGATCTTTCCTGTAGCTCCTATCTGGTAAAGTAAACTATGTACCTGGGTGATCGACTTTATGCGTGAACAGGTATTTTGTAGTACCTCAATAGCAAGCTCATCCTCTATTTTAGGCAAATCCATTTCAATTAGCGAGGTGATCGTAGAAAGGTTGTTTTTTAAGCGGTGGTGGATTTCTGTCATCAACACCTCTTGCTCTTTCAGTCGGGTATATAAATTCTCATACTCCCTTTGCGAATCTATAGCCTGAGCCAAAAAACGGGCAAAAATCTCAAGTGAATTAATAGCCTCATCAATAAAAGGTCCACTTTCCCTGTTATTTGCAAGCAATAATACCCCTACCGACCGATCACCATTCATTAAAGGAAGGGCAGCTATATTATGGAAAGAGTCGGAAACCCCGTTACTCCCATTTAACTCTAAACTACCATATAGGTTATTGGTATAATAGGTACGTTTGTTCTCTAAAACCCATTCGCTAATAGCCTTCTGCGTAGGATAGGGCCATCCTTCATTTATTGAATATCCATCCTCATATGTGGTCTCAATCAGATCTCCTGTCTGCGGATCAACTAAAAGGAGGTTTCCCACATCCGCATCCAAAATTAATTTAGAAGCGCGAACCCCCTCATTTATAATGGCCGAAAGGCTTTCACTTCGACCGATTTTATCCATACTTTTTTGCAAGAATTGCATCCTATCTGCCGATTTCAGGTCAGGTAAGGTTACAATTTCCCCTTGCTCATCTAGCTTAAACATAACTGTTTCCCCTCACAGCTTTTATTATCTATTTATCTATTTTTTCCATCTCTCGATTGTGAGTACTTAACACTTTTTCAGAAAAACTAAAAGGGAATTTCACAATATTAAAAACTTATAATCAAAAGGGATAATAAAAAAAGCCCGGCCAAAAAAAGCCGGGCTTTAGAAACAGTGAATTATCTATATTATTAATTATCCCTTAGCCTTGTTCCTTTTCGGCTCTGTGATAATCACGCAATACATAATGGAGTATTCCTCCATTGCGATAGTAATCAATCTCTACCGGTGTATCGATGCGGCATACAGCTTCAAAAGAAATAGTTTCACCATTTTCTTTCTTCGCTTCTACCGGCACCATATCACGTGGCTGCAGAGCATCCGATACATCTATATTGAATTCTTCAGAACCATCCAGTCCTAACGTATCTGCGGATTCGCCCTCTTTAAACTGAAGTGGAAGAACGCCCATTCCCACCAGGTTTGACCGGTGAATACGTTCGTAGGAAGTAGCAATTACAGCTTCAACTCCTAACAGGATGGTACCTTTGGCTGCCCAGTCGCGTGATGAACCCGTACCGTACTGATCTCCTGCAAGCGCAATAAGTGGAGTATCATTTTCTTTATAACGCATGGCTGCATCATAAATAGTAGTAACTTCATCGTCCGGGAAATACTTTGTATATCCTCCCTCGGTGCCCGGGGCTAACTGATTCTTAAACCGAACATTCGCGAAGGTTCCCCGCGTCATAACCCGATCATTTCCCCGGCGTGAACCGTAGGAGTTGAAGTCAGCCGGTTCTACTCCATTTTCAATCAGGTATTGCCCCGCCGGAGTATCAATACCGATATTACCAGCCGGAGAAATATGATCAGTCGTAATAGAATCCCCTACCTTGACAAGTGCACGAGCTCTCTTAATGGGAGTGATGGGATCAGGATCTTCTCCCATGCCCACAAAGAAAGGAGGCTCCTGAATATAGGTAGACTCATCTTTCCATTCATAAAGTTCTCCGCCCCCAACAGGAATTGCATCCCATTCTTCAGATTTAAAGATGTCGCCATACTGCTTCTCAAAAAGTTCGGGACGAATAGCACTATCCAGATGTTCAGCGATTTCTTCGGAGGTCGGCCAAATATCTTTCAGGTATACATCATTACCATCCTTATCCTGACCAATAGGCTCGTGCTCTAAATCAATATCCACGGTACCAGCCAGAGCATAGGCGACCACTAAGGGTGGAGATGCCAGGTAATTCGCTTTTACATAGGGATGAATGCGACCTTCAAAGTTCCGGTTTCCGGAAAGCACTCCAGCCACAATCAAATCGCCTTCTTTAACAGCTGATTCCACTGCCGGCGGCAAGGGACCTGAGTTACCGATGCAGGTAGTGCATCCGTAGCCAACCAAGTTAAAGCCCAGCTGATCCATATAATCGGTCAGCCCCGCTTCTTCAAGATAATCTGTAACGACGCGAGAACCCGGAGCCAGAGAGGTCTTCACATAGGGTGGAACCTGGAGACCTTTTTCTAGTGCCTTCTTCGCCACAATTCCAGCACCCAGCATTACACTTGGATTTGAAGTATTGGTACAGGAAGTAATAGCAGCGATAACCACATCTCCGTGCGTCATCTCTACTTCATGTCCATTTTTAAACGTTCCCTTATTAGCCAGTTGTTTCTGCTCCAGATTGAAACCCATCGTAGGATCATCACTGGTAAGGCTACTTTCAAAAGTTTTTTTCATATTTGGCAACGTAATACGATCGTGCGGAAGCTTCGGTCCCGCCAGCGATGTTTCTACATCACCCAGATCGAGCTCCAGCGTATCCGAATATTCCGGTTCCGGAGAATCGGGAGTATGGAACAATCCCTGAGCACGCATATAATTCTCAATAAGTTCAACGTGCTGCTCATCGCGACCGGTACGACGCAAGTAACGCATGGCTTCACTGTCCATTGGGAAGAAACCCATGGTCGCGCCGTATTCAGGTGACATATTAGCAATAGTTGCGCGATCCGGGAGACTCATATTTTGCAATCCTTCTCCATAAAACTCAACAAACTTACCAACCACCCCATGACGTCGTAACATCTGGGTAACCGTTAATGTTAAATCCGTAGCCGTAATACCTTCGCGCAGCTCACCAGTTAATTTCATTCCTATTACTTCCGGCACCAGCATATGAATAGGCTGCCCCAGCATAGCGGCTTCGGCTTCGATTCCACCTACGCCCCAGCCCAGAATACCCAGACCGTTAATCATGGTAGTATGCGAATCGGTTCCTACCAAAGTATCAGGAAATACGACGGTAGATCCATCCTCTTCGGTACGCGTAAAGACCCCCTGAGCGAGGTACTCTAGATTCACCTGGTGTACAATTCCACGACCCGGAGGTACCACCCGGAAATTATCAAACGCTTTCTGTCCCCATTTCAAGAACTCATAACGCTCGCGATTGCGCTCAAATTCCTTTTCCACGTTATGCATAAAGGCGTAATCTTCTCCAAAGGTATCTACCTGAACCGAATGGTCGATTACCAAATCGACTGGCACCTGCGGATTAATAGACTGTGGATTACCTCCCATGCGATCCATGGCCGAGCGGAGTGCAGCCAAATCGACAACGGCGGGTACACCCGTAAAGTCCTGCAATACTACCCGTGACGGTTTATAGGGAATCTCCCCTTCCGGGTTCTTAGCATTATAATTAGCCAACAGTTCAATATCTTTATCCGTAATGACAAAATCGTCATGTTCGCGAAGTACCGACTCCAGCAAAATCCGAATGGAAAATGGTAATTTGCTGATGTTTTCGTATCCGTGATCTTCCAGCTTCTTCAAGCTATACAGCTGGGCTTTTCCGGAACCGGTATCAAAAGTTATTTTGGTATCCTGAAATTTGTTTTCGGTGCTCATCGGTTCTGAAGTATTTAGATTAATCCGTTATTTTATTCTATTATGGTTGATTTTTGCTCTTGCAAATTTAGCATTTTTATTTCAGAATATCTTGCCAAATTACTTATTTCAGACAATATCCTATTAAACTATTTATAAATAGTGGAGAAAACAGGGAATCGGTCCAATTTTCTCATTGCAAATGAACCAAATTAAGCCTATTTTGCGAAACTTCATACAAAAGCAATTTTTAAACAAGTTTTAACCGTGGATACTAATAGTTACAAGACCTACTCCCCAAAAGCGAGTGATATTGATAAGAAATGGGTTCTTGTTGATGCCGAAGGTCATGCTCTCGGAAGAGTAGCTTCGAAGGTAGCAACATTATTAAGAGGCAAACACAAACCTACGTTTGCCCCCCACATGGATACCGGGGATAATGTCGTTGTTATTAATGCCGAAAAGGTGAAACTGACCGGTAACAAACTGAAACAAAAGGAGTATTTCCGTTATACCGGATATCCCGGTGGCGAACGTTATACCTCTGCCGAAGAATTGCTGGAACACAGACCTACATTTGTGATTGAGAAAGCAATTAAAGGCATGTTGCCAAAGAATAAATTGGGCGACAAACTGATGACCAACCTTCGGGTATATGCCGGTCCGGTTCACGAACAGGAAGCACAACAACCAGAAAAAATCGAGCTTTAATTACGAATGGAACAAAAAAATTTCATCGGAAGAAGAAAGACTTCTACAGCGCGACTGTATATTCAGCCCGGGTCGGGTGATTTTATTGTAAACAAACGACCCCTGGAAGATTACTTCTGCACCAAAGCACATCAAAATCTTGCAACGCTGCCGCTCGAGGTTACCGAATCAGAGGGTCAGTTTGATATTAAGGTAACAGTACGAGGCGGAGGCATCACCGGTCAATCCGGTGCTATCCAGCACGCACTGGCCCGCGCTCTTGATGATCACAATGAAGAGTGGCATGATGTCTTGAAAGCACATGATCTGCTTACACGTGATGACCGTATGGTAGAACGCAAGAAATATGGTCAGCCTGGTGCTCGTAAGAAGTTCCAGTTCTCCAAGCGTTAATAGATCGCGCCCAGTCGCTTTCTTTTTCCACATCGAACAATTTACTCATTAATCACACATATGCAGAGACTCAGTGCGCCGAGTGTTCCCCAAAACTTTCGGGGGATTAGCGCCGGGGACGACCTGCATAGAGGCCTAACTCAAAAATAAATCAAACCTATGCCTACTACACCTAATCTAGAAGAACTGTTAAAATCAGGTGCCCATTTTGGACACCTTACCCGCCGATGGAATCCCAAAATGAAGGATTTCATCTTTATGGAGCGGAACGGAATTCACATCATCGACCTCAAAAAGACACAGAAGTATTTCCAGAAAGCACTGGATGAAGTGACCAAGCTTGCCCGTGCTGGAAAAACGATCCTTTTTGT
>CAYXVW010000024.1:0-17455 GCA_964468695.1 uncultured Balneolaceae bacterium
ATGACTATTCTGGAAGGCACCTGTGGAATGGGTTACATCTTCAAATCCACCGTTCCCTTGGTTCCTAAAGAAAAGATTCTCGGTATCTGTTGGGTTTATATCCCAGACCGGACCTGCTGCCATTACCAGATCAAGGTGACCACTGTGGTTAAAGTCTGCAAACTCAATCCCCCAGCCGGATGACCGTCGACTGGGATTTAATCCGGAATAATTGGTAGCGTAATCAAACCGCAGGTCACCGAGATTGCGAAAAAGAGAGATCATGGATCCCTCCAGATTCGTAGTAACCAGATCAAGGCTACCGCTGTTATTAAAATCAGCTGTATTGACCCCCATACTACTTTTAACTTCATTCACTTTAGCAACGGCTCCAAGTTCAGTAAATGTACCGTCCTCGTTATTAAGATAAAGCCGGTTGCGGCTCAAGTCATTAGCAACGTAAAGATCGGGCCAGCCATTGTTGCTGAAGTCAAGCCAAACGGCTGATAACCCCTTTCCTCCTTCATTATTAACGCCGGATTCTTTTGTCACATTAGTAAACGTTCCATCCCCGTTACTTTTAAAAAGGAAAGACTCCTGTGCATCAAAAAAAGCTGGAAAGAGCTGTCGCTCCCCATAATGCGCAGGATTACTGGCATCCCACCCCACATTATTGACGATGAACAGGTCAAGGTATCCATCACGATTATAATCGGCCGCAGAAGCAGCCGCACTTAAACAGGGATATTCACCGCATAACCCTTTGAGATCCAATCCGGAAACTTCGGTAACATCTGTAAAGGTATTTCCATCGTTGCGGAATAGTTGACCACCATCATAGGAAGCAATATATAAATCCTGACGCCCGTCATTATTATAATCGAAAAAGAGGGCGCCCTGTGCGTAGCCTATAACATCACTTAACCCCATCTCTTTCGTGATATCCTTAAACGTACTATCTCCCCTGTTTTTGTACAGACTGGATGGCGACACTGCTTCATTTGAGTGTTCATCAAAGGAAGGCATACTAATAAAAAAGATGTCTTCGTAGCCATCTCCATCCACATCAGCTACAGCCACCCCTCCTGCCATTACCTCCAAATAAGAAGGATTCGATCCATTTACTTTCGCGCGATTGAAGTCATTTAGTCCGGCTTGTTCGGTGATATCTTCAAAAGTAAAGGCTTGCCCATCTTCCATTGAGAGAGCATTTCGGTTTGTTTCTTCAGCAGAAATCCAGGGTTTATCGAAAACCAGGTTTAAAATCGGTAATTCGTGCGGACCGTAATTATTAATTGCAAAAAGAAGCTGAGCAAAGAGAAAGAGAGTACCAATAACTTTCACTTTTGTTGGTAGTTTACCGTTATTCATGAGCTGGTCATCCATAGTAGGTCACCAGGTATTCAACAGTTAAGCCCGTGGCAATTCCCATCAGGAATGTAGCCACCATCAGCAATAAAGGAGCGGCGTGTCCCACATCTTTCTTAAGCATAAAGTAGCTAACGATGCTGACCGATGGAGCAGTGACTATAAGTACCGTGGCAGGTCCTAAGCCCATTCCAATAAAAAGAAAACCCAACACTAAGGGGACTTCAAAAAGCGTGGGAATTGCTATCATAGTCCCAAATGCCGACACCACAACAATTGCAAATAAACCACTCCCAAGATATGTTTCTACTACTCCTGGGGGAAGCATTAAACGTATGATTGCTGCCAGGAACATAGCACCCGTCATCGGTAAAAACAGTCGATAGGCAATCTCTACACTGCTATTCCACCAATTTTTCAAGGCTAATAATCCAGCTTCTATCCATCCCAGATTATCTTGTCCACTGTCCAGAACTGTACAGCTTTGGGGATTAGCAGAATCGGCTTGTTTTTCAAGGTAGTCGGAAGAAGAAATAAGTTCCCAGCTGTTTCTATAATAAACAGCAAGTTTTACAACCAGTGGAGTTAAAACAACCACCAGAAGTATTGAGGCTACGATTCTTCCCCATGCTGCTGGACCGGGGAACAAAACAAAAATGGTTGTTAATCCCATGATATTTAGTAGTGCAGCTCCCATTACTACGCCCAGTGTAGTTTCGGGATTGGCTCCCCGCTCTTTCCAGCCGAGTGCGACGGGTACCGAGCAGGCACTACACATCATCAGAGGTGCACCGAGTAGACCACCGTAAGTAGAGCCTTTTGTTCCTCTGGAATTTAGCAATCTGCGAATAAGCTCTTGGGGTAAAACAAGACTGGTAATAGCCCCGCCTATCAAAAATGCAAAGGCCATTCCTATGGCATTGTTATCGGTCATGTTTATCCCCGTTGGAATCCATGAAAGCCAGTACGGCCAACCATCACGCGATACTATTTCGGTAAACGTATTTGGTGCACCGGTCGCCAGCACTGTAAGTATCTCAGACTTTGCCTGTACAGCAGGCCAGCGAGTGTAATGCATAAAAATCCACCAGAGAAAAAGGGTAATCCCAATCCCAAACCATGTTTGCTTTGGGACAGCACCTATTCCCCTCACTGCCTTAGAATAAAATGACTGCATCGCGATAAAACATATTTAAGAGTATTTTATATTAAATATAGATTAACTAAATGTCTGAGTCAAACAAATAAGAATAAAAAAGAACTCAATTTTTCGCTTAAGGATTTTTAAGCAGTATCTATTTGGTGAGATTATCTTCATCCATAAATTGCAGGTTCACTATAAGATGGAATAGCTAAAAATGACTTTCTCTGATATGATAAACAGCGATACACTGGTGCTCGTTGACTTTTATGCCGATTGGTCTGGTCCCTGTAAATGATGTCCCCTATCCTCAAAAAAATTAAAAATGAGATGGGTGGTAAACTCCATATCATCAAAAAAAACGCTGATGCTGCTATCAAATACTAAGTCCGTGGCGTTCCTATGCTTATACTGTTTTACAAGGGGCGTATTCTCTGGCAACAATCAGGAGTCGTACAGTTCCATCAGCTTAAACAGATTCTAAATCAAAAACTATAGGAATTATGAGCAGCCAGGAACACTTTTATAATGTAGACCTTAACTAGAAAAAAGGCCGAATCGAATTGCTTGATTTCAAGATCAATAAAATCAAAAAATAATTTTTGAACCTAACGTCCTAATAGGCACCTTAAATTAGTATTTCATCAAAGTAACGCTAACACATCAAACATTAATATTATGGCAAATGTAAATGACATTGGATTAGACAAAAGTAAATCTAAAAAACTGGGAGAAAAATTAAATGAACTACTGGCCAATTACTCGGTATTTTATCAGAATACCCGAGGATATCACTGGAATATTAAAGGAGATACGTTTTTTGAGCTACACGAGAAATTCGAAGAACTCTATAACGATCTCGTCGTTAAAATTGATGAGGTGGCCGAACGTATCTTAACGCTGGGCTATACCCCGGACCATCGGTATTCCAATTATGTGGAATTATCTGATATAAAAGAAAGCACTCAGGTTTCGGATGGTAAAAAAGCGGTACATGAAATTTTAGATGCTTTTAAAGTAACGCTGAAACTGCAGCGAGAAATCCTGGAACTTTCTGATGAAGCCGGTGATGAAGGAACTAACGCGCTGATGAGTGACTATATCCGCGAGCAGGAAAAATCGGTATGGATGTATTCCTCCTACGTTGATAAGTAACTCTTAAAAACGGGATCATACATCATCAGTATGATCCCAACGCAATTTTAAATTATCTAAGTAAGTACTACTATGTCATATCACTTTAGTAAAAAAGTGGATCTATCCTTTGAAGAGGCCATCGACAAAACAACGGCTGCTTTAAAAGAGGAAGGATTCGGTGTGCTAACCGAAATTGATATTAAAGCCACACTCAAAAAGAAACTGGATGTGGACTTTAAAAAGTATCAAATTCTGGGGGCCTGCAATCCTCCGTTGGCACACAAAGCCCTGCAGGCTGAGCCACATATTGGATTAATGCTGCCGTGTAATGTTATTGTCCAGGAACATGATAATGGTGAGGTGGAAGTCTCAGCGGTAGATCCTGTAGCTTCCATGCAGGCTATCGAAAATGACGAGCTGGGCGACGTTGCCGGTGAAGTCAGCTATCTGCTGAAAAAAGTGATCGATAGTTTATAGCAATAATAAACAGTCAGCTAATTACGGCTGCAGGGGACGTACCTGTACATCCGTATAATGAAAATTTTGCGGACATTGCAGAATATGTATGGCTGATTGTGCCAGGTCATCAGGCTGCAGCTTGTTTTTATCGGAGTCGGAAAAACCGGTATCTACCGAGCCCGGCGACAAGCACGTAACTTTCACTCCAAAATCACGCAACTCCTGATGCAGCGAACGTGAAATTCCTACGACTGCATGTTTAGTCGCCGAATAGCAGCTCATTCCTGCAATGCCGTTGGTCCCCGCACCCGAAGATATATTGATAATATGTCCCTCTTCATGGGCTTTCATCTGTGGTATGACCAGCCGGCTTACATAAAAGATACCATGGACATTTAAATCAAAAAGATAACGCCATTTTTCCGGCGGCATCTCCTCCATCAATCCTTTATATCCCGTACCGGCATTATTCACCAGGATATTGATCTGTTCTCCTAACAACTCCTCGGTCTGTTGATAAGCCTCCTCCACCGATTCCTGCTGTGTGAGATCGGCCTTGATATGGTAAAAATGCTCATGGCGAAAATCTTTCGGCTCAGTACGACTCCATCCGGCCACCGTAACGCCATTATCCAATAATGCTTTGGTGATAGATAATCCAATACCTCGGCTCGCACCTGTCACAAGAGCTGTTTTATTCTCCAAATTCATAACTGAATATCTAATATATTTTTTAAGTCTTAGCGATTCCTATCCCCTGGCTATATCGATACGAATCATTACCCCAATATTTGATATCCAAGGAATAAATTGTTCCTCAGCAATAATTTCTATGGCCAAACAGACCATGGAATACGCAGGAGAATAAGGAAGATACCGAGTCCGTAATAAATAAGAATTTTCTTATAACGCCCGGCATCGTCTTTGCCATTTTTGGCTTTGGAATATCCAACGGTGATCAAAATGATTCCAATAATCATTGTCAATGGATGTTCCAGCATATACAATCGTGACATTGCATCTCCCATCGCTTCACCCGAAAAATTGGATATCCCCATAGGAGAAATAAAATAAAGCACCAATCCGATTAAAAGCTGTATATGTGCCGCAATTAGCCCTCCCAGTGATATTTTACGGGCGCTTTCGGTAAATGATTTTTTATTAATAAAATTAATGAGCGCGTAGAAAAATACGCCCAATAGAACAGCAAGAACAATATAAGCTATATAGGAGTGCAGATGTTGAAAACCGGTATACATACAATCAGGGTTTAGGTGGATGGTTTAATTGAGTGGCTCAATAATAAGAAACTGATGAGGCAACGGAAACTTAAAAAGTACTCATTTAATTTTAGGAACATTAATAAACAAAAACTTCAAAGCTATATCATTACGTCTCTACTGAGTCAGTTAAATTCTCATTACCTTCAGCCACCGACTTCAACGACTGGACAAATACTTCCGGATCATCGGGAGAAATTACAATTTGCTCATTTTCTATCTCAATGAGCACCGTCTTATCTCTGTGTGTTACGTAGGCTGTGTAATTATTTAGAATACTATTCCTAAAATATCCGATATAACCAAACATTCCTCCAATCCCCCAGGTTCGTACAGATCCCATCATGGCAAGCGGTTTAACTTCAACACTTTTAATATTTGAGAGCGGAATATCTTTGGACCAGCCTAATCTTAGTACTTTTAACTTTCCGTCTTGAATGCTATATCCATAGACCCCAAAAGCAGCACATCCCAAAATAATACTCCAGGTTATAATGGTAGGAATGGTATTAGGGACAAAGTAATTGAGAATCAACAGCATTGTACAAATTCCTCCCGTCAGCGTAATCAACAACCAATCCCAGGGAGCTTTATAGCGTTTTCGTATACCAGACATAACTTCCTTCCTATATTTTAGTTATCGCCAAGTTCCTTATTCACTGCAGGAGCTACTTCGGTAGCAAAAAGCTCAATAGAACGAAGCAACTTTTTGTGAGGGATACTGCCTACACTCATCTGTAATAAAAAGCGGTCGTGACCGAATATCTCATGCTGAAACAGGATTTTATCAATTATTTCCTGGGGATTTCCAACTGCATTTGCCCCTCTTAGCGTTCGGCTGGCCTCAAATTGATCACGCGTCATAGGCGACCAGCCCCGTTCTTTTCCGATTTTATCCATTGTAACCTTAAAAGCGGGAAAAGCAATATCCACTGCTTCCTTGGAATCTTCAGCAATAAATCCATGTGAATTAATACTCAGTGCCGGGGATTCTTTCCCATTTTCCCGGGCACCTTTCTCATGCAGATCCGCCAGTGACTTAAAACGCTCCGGCTGTCCTCCAATAATGCCTAATGCCAGCGGTAATCCCAATGCACCCGCCTGATAAGCTGATTTTGGTGTTCCTCCTACTGCTTGCCATATCGGTAATTCATCCTGGTAGGGCTGGGGATATACACTACGGTTGTCAATAGAAGGGCGATGTTTGCCGCTCCAGGTTATTATTTCGCTTTCTCGGAGTTTCAGCAACAGATCCAGTTTTTCTTCAAATAACTCATCGTAATCGTTGAGGTCGTATCCAAAAAGAGGAAAGGACTCCACAAAGGAGCCACGCCCCACCATAATTTCTGCCCGACCCTTCGAAAGCAGATCAATCGTAGAAAACTGCTGATAAACGCGAACCGGATCTTCAGAACCAAGCACCGTTACCGCACTACTCAGACGGATCTGTTCGGTACGCGCTGCCGCGGCAGAAAGAATGGTAGAGGGAGCAGAAGATAAATACTCTTCGCGATGATGCTCTCCGATTCCAAAAACATCCAGTCCGGCTTCATCGGCCAGCTCTATCTCTTCCATCAGGTTTTCGAGTCGCTGGGCCGGGGATATCTTTCCGTTTATTTCGGGATGTGGGGTATTCTCAACAAAGGTATATATGCCAAATTCCATCTACTCTACCACTATTTTCTAAATCAGTTTCTTTAAGTCTAATTATTGTTATACCACATCCGGGAGAAAGTCTTCAATGGCTGCCGGTTCTCGTCCCAGTAGTGTTCCCAGGGCATCGTGTGTATAATTCAATGCTCCATTGACAAAAGAAGTTGCAACGCTCGTACTCAGCGCAATGGTTTCATCCGGCAACCCCGCCTTTTCCAAATTCTTCTGGAAATCAGCAATGGATAGATCGTGGTAGGTAATATCCTTGCCGGTTTCTTTGCTTATCAAATCCGCAATTTCTTCGAGGTCATAAGCTTGTCCCGAGGTTATCTCATAGACCTCATTTTTGTGTTTGTCCCGGCTCAACAATCCATTGGCAAGAGCTTCCGCCATCTCCGAACGCAGAGCCAGATTTATTTTTTGTCCCCCGGATGGGAAGTACCATTCGCCGGTATCCAGCGCATCCCCCAAGAACATCGGCAAGAATTCACCATAGAATGTATGGCGATAGATCGTATAATCAATTCCTGCCTCTTCCAAGATTTTTTCGGTTTCATGATGATCCGGTGACAGGGGACTTAATTCTTCATCGGCATGGACGATACTCGTGTAAAAAATATGTTGTACTTGGGATTCTTTGGCAGCATTAATAACGTTTTCATGCTGCTGCACCCGACCCTCCAGTGAACTTGAAGAAATCAGTAGCAGCGTATCCACATTCTGCATTGCCTTTTGGAGAGATGAATAATCGGTGTAATCCCCAATCCTTATATTAACTCCATTCTCTTTGAGATCAGCGCCTTTTTCCTCGCTCCTGACTAATCCCGCTATATTTTCAGAGGAATCTTGTTCTATCAAAAAATCGATAGTTTGAGATCCCAAATTGCCATTTGCACCAGTTACTAATATCATAATATTCTTAATTTATTAATTACCAGATTAATACATCTTTTCGGGTATATACCGAAAACTGATTAAGACAATTTCGTTCCCTCGAGTTGCTTAAATCCAAAAAAATAAAGCAGGTTTTTCTGTTCCAATTGTTTGCCTGGATGACAAATGGTATCGGTAAAAACTATTTAACATATCATTAAAAATAATATTCAAAAGTACTAACAGATTTCTATCTTCAAGTATTTCACCGCATTAACAAAATTAACAGCTATGCGTCCACTTGATACGTCTATTGAACGAACCCTGCCCTTCAGCAGTGATAAAAAACTGCGTAAAAAATTCATGATCGTTGACAAAGATATTCCCGGCAATATTCGGTGGGGGCGCCTACTCGAAGAACTCGATAAGCTGGCCGAAGATATTGCCCTGGATTACGTGCATCAGTTTGAACCAGAGGCCCGCGTGGTTACCGCTGCTGTGGATGATATTGCGCTTCACGTGCCGGCCAATATAACCAAAGATGTGTACCTGCGTGCTCGGATCAACTATGTGGGACGAACTTCGATGGAGGTTGGAATTCGGGTAGACCAGGATAGAGAAGCTGAACATTCACTGGCGGCCTGCTATTTTACAATGGTCGCCCGGATTGGGGAAGGTGATGAAGCGAAAAGCCTGCCCATCCCTCCCCTGGATTATAAAAGCGACCTGGAAAAAGAACGATACGAAGCGGCTATTGAAAGGCGTAAATCGTATCGAAAACAGATGGATGCCCTGGAAGAACCTCCCAGCAAGGAGGAGTTCCAGCACCTGCGGGAATTACACCAAGCTCAGGAAGCGGAAGATTTTAAAGGCCTTTTAGCGGGAAATCTTATCCGGAGCAATATGGAGCGTATGTACCCGGATCACGAAAATGTTCCCAAAAAGATATTCGGGGGTTACGTTATTCGTCGCGCTTTTGAGCTCTCACTCATG
Source organism: uncultured Balneolaceae bacterium (assembly GCA_964468695.1). Taxonomy (GTDB): domain Bacteria; phylum Bacteroidota; class Rhodothermia; order Balneolales; family Balneolaceae; genus Fodinibius. The sequence continues at coordinate 8,884 of CAYXVW010000024.1, forward strand.
CATGCTGAAGAGATTGCTCCTCACCGCCCTGTTTTTGTCCGTGTCAACCGGATTAATTTCCTACAGCCCATTCGCATCGGTGATAAGCTCGATTTTACGAGCCGTATCGTTTATACGGGCGAAACTTCCATAAGTATTGAAATTGATATTGAACGCACCAGCATGGACAAGGTAACCAAAGCCCTGTCTAACACTTGCGTTTTTACTTTTGTCAACGTAGATGAGGATATGAAGCCGCAACCAGTGCCGAAAGTTTACCCCACTACCTATGCCGAGGACGAACGATACCTGAAGGCACACCGCCGCCGGAAAGAACACCTTGAAAATATTTAGGGGATTAATTGTCGCAGACTCCTCAATTTTATCCCACTAAATTTAAAGGAGAGATATGCTTTTAATATCTCCCCCTTTCACTATACTGATTCTAATTCTTTCACGAGCCCAATAATAAAAGCAAAGCTTGCTTCTGTAAGAATCTGATTTTAGCTAGAGCATGTAATCCCAACACCAATTAAACATACTCTTAATTTTTAATTCAGTCAGCTAAAAACGAACACTGACATCTCCGAAAAATACGCGACCTGGTTCGGCAATAGGCATTCCTGAATAAGGATTTTTAGCATTCAGGTGATTGACGTACTGCCTGTCAAAGAGATTTTTAATGCCAAACTGTAAGCTGATGTTATGGCTGAATGTCCACCCGCCCTGAATATCGGCAAGAGTATAGCCGCTTGTGGCAGTTTCGCCCCTTGTTGCGGCTACCCGGTGCTGTTCGTCGACAAACTGAAGCGAACCTTCCAGAAATAATGGCTTATCTACAGCATCATAACGGAAACTGGCTGTTCCTGATAAAGGAGATATCCCAAGTGCCGGTTCATCAAGCTCGGTATCTTTTCCCCAGAGATAACTGAGGGTGCCGTTAATCTGTAGCTGCTCGATTATACGATAGCTGGATGAAACATCGAAGCCGTGAAAGAAAGCTGTTCCGTTGATATACTGATAAACGATATCGGGACTCAGGGGCAGACGCTTTGGCAGATTTGTGGCCGTAAGTGTGATATAGTTATCTATGCGACGGACAAAACCGTTTACCGAAAAGCTAATACTCTCGTAATTACCGTCAAGCCACAGATCCGCTTGTGTGCTGCGCTCCGGCTCCAGTGAAGGATTACCAACGAATTCCGCACTGGTCTGGGCCTTACTGGAGGGAATACGATCAGAGTAACGCTCAGTAGCATCAGCGGTACGAACAACAGATCCCGCCCCAGCTCCAATGGTCCAGTGATCAGAGAGTAAATAATTCAGTGTACCGGAAGCACTGAAATTAAGCTCAGAAGTATCCAGATCTGTACCTACATTCTCCGCATAAAACGAGCTGATGGTATCTGCATCCACACGTACAAAATCCAGCCGGCCGGTAGCAGTAGCACTTAGTTTTTCAGAAAAAGAATAACTAAGGCGATTAAATACGCCCAGATCAGTAATGGTTGCTTCTGGCCACATCAGGTCAAAAAACAGCTCCTGCCCATTGTCGCGGCGACTGAGCCTCCGGGTTGCATCCCGATAAGAACTGTATATATCAGTCCCAACTTCCCAGTCCCACTGATCTCCGGTCTTAAGCGTCGCAGCCAACTTTCCGCCGGATACGTAATTGTCCGCTTCGACTTTAACATTCAGCGCAAAAGGAGGCATACGATCGGGATCGGGTTGGGCGGTCGGTTTATTATCGTTATCCATACCGTGGCTAACATTATTGATGTAAGCTTTGACCTGCAGATTTCGAATTATATTATTCTCAGGATTCCATTCCCAATCCAGAGAGCCATTATAGGTGTTAAAATAGGTGGCATCGAGGAGTCGGCCGGGATAATCGATATCTTCCTGGTTTTGATATCCGAGCGAAGCGGTAAGCCGGCTGTTTGAGGTGACCTCATAACTTACCTTTCCACGGATTTCGCGGGACAAATAATCACCGGGAATGTTTGATCCGTCTCCTGAGGTATAATCGTTTCCGGAGCGCCACGCCCCGCTAATCTGGTATCCCACCTTTCCAGACTTTCCAAAAAGGGACAGTGCCTCTTCAAAGGTATTAAAATTCGAGTCGTAGCCGCTTACTGCTTTTCCGCCAATAGACTTATTCAGTTCATTAAGCGGTTGAGTTTGAACCCGGATCGCACTCATATTTCCGGCGCCCCAACTAAGAGCATAGGGGCCTTTTACAACTTCAATATTCTCGATCATCGTTGGATCAAGATGGCTAAGAGGGGAATCCATTCGGGCAGGTCCGGCGGGAAAAATGCGAGTACCATCCAAATAGGTACCCACTTCTGTTTCACGAAGGCCGCGTACCACGGGATCAAGTCCTACAGGACCGCGCCGGACAGCATCAACTCCATTTACACTCCGCAATAGCTCACCAGAATCGCGGGGATTCGCTTTTCGTATTTCCGATTGGGCGACTTTGGCATCTACGTTTAGATCGGGACGAAGTGCGGTAACGGTAATACCATTCAACATCATTTCAGATGGATGGAGCTCTATAGTTAGCTCAACAGTTTCTCCGCTTGTAATAGTAACGGATTGCCGTATGCGCTGATAACCCACAAAAGAAAATTCCACTTCGTAGCTTCCAGGAGTTATTGACGAAATAAAAAAGCTGCCCTCGGAATCGGTTGCTGTACCTTTGTTAATCTCGGGGATAAAAACATTGGCTCCCGGAATAGGCTCTGAAGTTTCGGCATCAACGACTGTTCCCTCAAGCCTCCCATTGGATTGAGCGACTATGGTAAAGGGTAGTAACAGGATTAAAAATAATAGTAAGAATAATCGCGTTGTTTTTATTTGTTCAATCATTGCTATAGTCTGGTCCTTATCCACTGGAATATGTCCACAGCAGACTTTGTTAAAATTGGGCATGTAAAATTTGATTAGGATATAGTTCTCTCCTCCTGTGTTATACCTGATAACAAATAGTGAAGGATAAGTAGAGAGAAATACTATACTGAGATAGCGAACTGTGGAGGGGGGACCAGCGGATCAGAAATCCAGAGAGACTTCAATTGTGTTTGGTAAGGACTAAAATAAATTTTGCGATAAAGTGGATCTATTGCAGAATTGTTCGTATCCACCGCCATTAAATTTATCCGGTAATGAATCAGAAGAGAAGTACCGGATCGAGAGGTATTTTGATCATCTGAGTTATCGGATACGCTTTCTGTCATACAACTTCCGTCACATTCATCATCAGGGCTGTCTTCATGATGATGCATTTGCATTGCAGATGCTGTCTCTGTCCCCATATGCACATGCTGCAAGCAGTGCAGCGTACAGGGTATGGTAAAGCCTGCGACACTTACAAAGACACTAAAGATAAGCGATATGGAGAGTAGTTTATTTTGCATCACGAAAAGGTATAACCTTCATATGAAACTTCTATGAATCTTTGCGTATTTAGCGTTCACCTTCTGTGACAAATATAAGATATTTATTTCGTCAAGCTTATGTATTCAGCTTCATCACCTTCACCTTCCACTCTTTGGGCATGGTTTCCAGGTACTCCCATTTGAACGGCTCATCACTTTCCGCCTCCATCTGGTAGTAGAGTGGTTTTGGATCGTGATCGTTGATAAACACAAATGCTTCGCCGGGATTCAGTTCGTCAAAAGCATCGAAAACCATATCATGACGCTTCGCTGGGGCATGCGGACGCACGTCAAATGAATTGACGATCGATACATCTTCGAGAGCGGGATCAGTTTCTTCTTTTTTGGTTACGTGGATCACGTATTCTCCCGGTCGATCTTTCTTATAGGTCCATGTATATTCACCGTCAAATTTTCTCTTAAATATTCCACGGATATCCTCGGGATCTTTTTCAGATATAATTTCCATAGTATCCCCTTTCAACATCATCCCGTAGCGATGAAAAACGGCATATTTCCAGTCTTTGGGATCAGCTTTTCGTAAATCCATCAGCGTGGAGATGTCTTCGAATTCGCGACCCTGTGATGCCTCGGTTCGCGTTACGCGTACCTTCCACTCCTCGGGATCCCGCTGCAGGTATTCCCAGCCGACTACATCCCCATAGATCGAACGAAATTCATAATATAGCGGCTTGGGATCATGATCGTTAATAAATATAAAACTGTCGCCCGCCGGCAGTTCTTTAAATAACTTCAATAGTTTTTCGTGTCGTTTTATAGGGATTAGCGAGCGTACATCGAGTTGCTGCTCTGTTTTCTGCATAAGCTTATTCATTCTTATTTGGTTGGAACACAGCATGCTGTGCCCGTACTTTTACTTTTTGTTCAATTTAGTTTTTCAAGTATTATATTCTTCCAAAAATTCTTTTAGTACCTTTGCATGGTTATTCTCTTCATCTTTAGCTGCGTAAAGCAACGTTACACTCTGTTCTTCTGCTGCTATGTTTAGCAAGCGATCCACCACTTCTTTTTTCTGGGTTAACTCACCTTTGTATCGGTCCGAAAACTCATCAAATCTATCGGGATCGTGATCAAACCACTTGCGCAATTCGGTGGATGGAGCAATTTCTTTGAGCCACTCATCCAGCCTGGCCTCTTCTTTAGACACGCCCCGCGGCCATAGTCGATCTACCAGCACGCGGTAGCCGTCATCCTCTGAATACTCTTCATAAATACGTTTTATTCGAATGCGTTGATGATCAGAAATGTTCAAAATTGGAATATTTTTTGAAAGATTATCTTAGTTAAAACTGAGGAGTTAGCATTATCATAGCCCATCCCCAATGCTGCGTATCTTTGGCAGTTCTTGATTGCAGGTCATCCAGTGAAGAACTATTGAAAAGTGCAGAATATCCCATTCTGAAACCTATGTCATCCGTAAACCTGTAACTGAAGGACAAATCGATTTCGGATCCAAGATATTTATCTAACACTTCTTCTATATTTTTTTGCGGATTCTGAATGTCATTTGCCAATGTGAAATAATGATAAGTGAGTCCAATACTGGCCTCTTCAGTCATTTTAAAAGTAGTTTCCAAATACATATTCTGCAATCCCCCGCCTTGGGTATCTCGCGGAATATTCAGGAAATAATCCATGTGTCCGTAAAACTTGTGATTTGTAGCATACAAGGTATGAAAGGCATGGCGCGCTGGGTCGGCGTCATTTATATTTCCGCCCGAAAGATAGTCGAAGCCAATTTTCGATTGAATAGCCCCCATATTGCGTGTTGCATTAAGGGAAAACATTTTGGCTGATATATTTCTCCTTGTTGCATCATCTCCACTCTGGAAGTAGGCGCTACCCGAGAGTTCCCAGTCCTGCATATTATAGAGCAGATGTGTACCATAAGTATACCGGAAGTTTGTACCATCAGGCTGGGACTCAAAACCATCCGTCAGAAAAATCGCTGAAACATCCAGAGAACTAATCTTTTTATTCATCCACAGATAGGACAATACTTTGTAATTGTTCAATGTATAGAGATTATTAAACAGGATTTGGGCTTCCTGGTTATAGGCACCACCAAGATCGACCTGAAAGTTGGATGTCGGGTCATGGTATTTCAAAACAAGAGCGTCGTGACTTCTGGCCTGTTGGGTCCAGTTTACACTGCCGAGCAAACGCTGATCATTGTATACAAGCTCTTGTCGACCCAGTTTCAGTTGGAACACCTCGGACAAATATAACTGAGCCCAGGCTTCATGAATATTGATATTTGCATTATCCTGTAACTGTTCAACCTCTCCCCAGACGCGTACATCCTGGCCTGATACTTTTATTTTATAAAGATCGGATTCATAGTTGAGTGAGAGCCGGGTTCGTTGTGATGTGAAGAATGCAGGTTCTGTTGTAGAGGTTCTCAGAAGTTGATAGCCATTTCTATATTCGCTCCTTGGCCGAAACTCTCCATCCAGACTCAACTGTGCTAAAAGGATGCTCGGAGTTAAAAGAATAAGGCCAAATAAGACAATAATTTTTAGAGGTTTTAGCATAAGGAGTCTCTATATTAAAATTAGTGTTAGGTATCTAGTTTTTGTCAATGGCGCTCCTTTCATTTCAACTGTTTTTCTATTATTCCGGGCCTTCATAGTCCTAAATAGTAGCCCCAACATAGGCAGGATCGTAAAAAAACGTGCCTAATGTTTTGTTTAATAAACAAGTCATAACAGAAACTAATTTTGAATTAGAATTTATTGTCGTGCCGCCTGTTACCGGCGACACGACAACGGTGATACTAGTTTTGCGGATCAAAAATGTGTGGTTGTTCTTCACCTTCAACCTCTATAACGCCCAGCATGCCTTTGTGGTTATATCTTGAAAGGGCATGATCGACTAGAAAGCTTTTCTCGGGGACGGGGAAATCCATCTCGAAGATTCCGCAACTGCCCGGCGCAACATGGCACGTTTGCACGTACTCTTCCGGTTCGCTGGCAATAGCTCCTTCCCGCCACGCTTTCGTCCACACATTTCCGATAGCATGAAAATTACTGGTCAAATTAGGTCCGCCGGTTACCATGAAAATGCGTGCAGTGTCACCAACTTCGGTTTTCATTGTTCCATACATATCTTCCGTTAACGCTTTCTTTTCGCCGTTCAGCAGTACGTATGTGGGATCTTCGGACTTCATCGCATCAATATCCAGTTCGTGAAATCCTTTTTCCCCAGCTTCTTTGTTGGTATAAGTTTCGTGCTGTCCCAGATAAAATTCGTGATCTACTTCTGGGAGTCCTTCATGCGGCTCAACCACTATCATTCCATACATGCCGCTGGCGATATGCTCATCCAGTCTGGGCACCGCGCAGTGATAAATGAAAGCACCGGGATACATCAACTTAAAGTGTAATTTTTGGGTTTTCCCAGGAGGACACAATGTTGCCTCTGCTCCACCGCCGGTACCATATACAGCATGAAAATCAACGTTATGAAGCAACGTGTTCTGAGAATTATTTTTAAAAGTGAGATTAACCTTATCTCCTTGTCGAACGCGAATCATCGGTCCTGGCACCTGTCCCCCGTAGGTCATATATTTGAATTCTACGCCAGGCTCAATCTCGCTAATCACATCTTTACTCTCCAGAGTAATATCATGGGTTACCGATCTATTTCGACTGATCGGCTCAGGTATATCCGTTGGATCAGCAGCTACACGATTGACCTTCGGAACATCCTGAACTGATTTTCCGAAACTACCTGAAGCTGCCCGGGCAGTTTCACTTCCAAAAGGAAGACCGGCCAGTAAACTACCCGAGAGCATGGCTCCACCCATATTTTTCATAAATTGCCTGCGGGATACTCCCGTTGAAGATTCCAATTCCTGTTTGCTTTGTTCGGTATGTTTTTTATCAATAGTCATAATAAAAACTTGGTTTTAGTAAATTCATATTTAATACTATTTTGTCTTTATTATGCACATTTTAATAGTTGCAATATGTATGCCAAGCTTAACGTGATTAGCAAAAACCGATTTTTGCCGTTTATTTACCAAAAAAACAATAGCAAGATTTAGGGTGTTGCAATCCTACAAAAATGAATACTCGTCGACCATTGCAGATATGCAACAGATATGAAAAGCCAGTGGGATTCTACCATCTCACCCACTGGCTTTATTATCCTTTACTCTTTATACGTCAGTACACGTCCCCAGAGGCTTTTAGTACCCCAGATGCCGCGGCGCAGCGTTTCCAGCTGCACAATCTGACTATGATCCACGAACATATTTACTTCGGGACCGTAATTCTTGATGTACCAGGCGAATACTTCCGGATCGGCCGCTTCAAACATCAGCTTTTCCAGGCCGATTTCGTTGATAAAAGCAGCCGGGACGTCGGTTCTCCACGGATCCGCATTTTCAGTAATGCCCTCCGACTCAATCATAATCCTATAGGCTCCGGCATCTACAAACCGTTTGGCTTGTTTGACGGCATAGCTAGTATCAAGCGTACCTTCGGATTCCAGTTCGCCCTGTGCCGTGTCGCCGCCGGCACCAAATTGAATGCCAATTTCGGGTTTGGCTTTAAGTCCGGCTTCCTGCACTTTTTCGATCAGACGCAGCCAGTCGTCGGTGGGCAGGGTAATAAATCCCGCCGAAAGCTCAATAATATCGAAACCGTAATCTTTGCAGGTATCGATGTATTGGTCAACGGCGTCTTTACCCTGCGTAAGCACGTACTCCATGAATCCACCGGTAGATACCAACGCATCGTGGTCATGGGCAATATCAATAAGCTCCCGTACTGCCGGTTTGGGCATGATGGAGAACGATCCTCCTGAAAATTTTAGCGAGTCCACGTGTTCACCCATCGTTTCCATGATATCATTGAGATATCGTTTGCCCATTACCGCGTAATACGGGCCGCGAATCTCGGTAATGCCTGTTTTTCTTGGTTTTGGTTCTCGTTCATTTTTATTTAAAAAGTCGAATGTTTTTTCGTCGGCCATAATAGCCACCTTTTGTGTTCTTAATTGGTTGGGACGCATCATGCTGCGTCCGTACATTGGTTAATTAGCTTTCAAGATTTTAATTTTACTTCTGATAAAAGGTCCATCAGATCCGAAACGGAGTGCTGCTCAAAGTTCTGTACCGTTTC
>CAYXVW010000025.1:0-6134 GCA_964468695.1 uncultured Balneolaceae bacterium
CAAAACTTCATAAATGCCATTGACTTGACAGCCGCTTTGAGCTATGTTTCTATTTTTATATTTATCAATGCGATCAATCCTTTTTACATCCTCTACACACCGCTTATGCCTCAATTTCATCATAATAATATTAAAATATGTGCCGCTCTGTGGTCGGCTATAATAATACTTGTATTTACACAGGCCTGCTCTTTTGAAGAGCTGGAGGGAGCAACCAAGGCTTATGCCCAGGATATTCCTGATTTAAATTACGAACTACCCATTACTTCAACCGATTCAGTCGATACACTACAGAAAGAGAAAGAGATTCAAGTCGATTCTCTATTGAACGAACTCTCACTCCGGGAAAAAATCGGCCAGCTTTTTTTCGTTCGTGCCCAGGGTTATTTTCAAAACGTTAATGATGAAAATTATCGGAAACTGGCTTCTTTGATTAAGCAATACCATGTAGGAGGTATTGTTTTTTTTAAAGGCTCAGTTTACGGTCAGGCGGTGCTCTCAAATCAACTACAGGAAACCAGTGATTTACCCCTTTGGATAACCCAAGATATGGAGTTTGGAGCGGCCATGCGGGTGGAGGGTACTACGCGCCTGCCTCCGGCAATGGGCATTGCCGCAACCCAAAACCCAGATTATGCCTACCTGGCAGGAAGGATTACCGCACAGGAAGCAAAAGCGCTGGGCGTCCATCAGGTTTTTGCTCCCGTATTAGATGTAAATAACAATCCCCGTAATCCGGTCATCAATGTACGCTCTTTTTCAGGAAAGCCGGATACTGTGGCTTTGTACGGGCAGCAATTTATGGAGGGAGTCCAGTCACAAAACATCATTGCTACCGGCAAGCACTTCCCCGGCCACGGCGACACGGATACCGATTCCCATTATGCTCTTCCCGTAATAAACCATGATTATGAACGATTAGAGGAGGTAGAACTGGTTCCCTTTAAAAAAATGATTGACAATGGCATTCAGAGCATTATGAGTGCTCATATTGCCTTTCCCAATATCAGCGAGAATCCTAATCTTCCCGGTACCCTAGATCCCTCTATTCTCCGGCGTATCCTGGTTGATTCCCTTAATTTCAAAGGACTCATCGCTACCGACGGACTCGAAATGCGGGGAATATCCGCCCATTTTTCGCCTGGCGAAGCGGTTATTAGGTCTCTCAAGGCCGGGGCTGACATGATGCTCCTAAGCCTCGATGAGATTTCAGCCATACAGGAAGTGGAACGGGCAATAGAAAGAGGAGTCCTCACAGAAGATCGCATTAATCGCTCGGTTCGTAAAATCCTGGAGAAAAAGAAGCAGGCGGGACTCTTTGAGCGAAGGAAAATCGATATTGATCAGTTGAACATTACGATAAGCAATCCGGAGAACAGAGAAATAGCAAATGAAATTAGTCGAAAATCACTGACGCTGCTAAAAAATGAGAGGGGGCTCCTCCCTATACAGCCTAATCGTTATTCCCGTATTCTGTTGCTTTCTGTTACCGACAATGATAATGACGAACGAGGAGCAGCGCTGGCCGATGAAATGCGTAAATATCATCCTGCTGTAAGGCACCGGGTCTTTCATCGCAATATAAGTGCTGAAGATCGGCAGGATATTATTCAAAGTGCGCAGTGGGCAAATCTTATCATCATCGGCTCCCATGTTTATATCAATTCGAGCGGCGGCCATCAGTTTAATAACGCCCAGCGGCGTCTGCTCCACTCGTTACCCGATGGTACGCCAAAGGGACTTATCACTTTTGGTAATCCTTACGCGGTTGGAGATCTGCCAGATGCCCGATTTCATCTGCTGGCATGGCAGGGATCCGACTTACAACTGCGTAATACCGCCCCTGCCCTCTTTGGCGCCTCGAAGATAGGGGGCAGGTTACCTATTGAAATTCCGGGGTCTTATGGGATTAACAGGGGGTTATCGCTTCCGCAAACTACTGTACGATTCGGAGAACCCGAATCAGCGGGACTTTCAAGTGATTCCCTCTATAAGATCGATACCATCATGCATGATGCAATTTTTGATTCGACCTTTCCCGGAGGAGTTGTAACCGTTGTTAAAGATGGTGTAGTTGCTTACCAGAAAGCATTTGGCTATGAAACCTACGACAAACATAATCCGGTTAACAAATCTGATATCTATGACCTCGCTTCACTGACCAAAGTGACAGCCACCACTCCGGCCATGATGAAACTCATCGATGAAGGGAAAATAAGCCTAGATGACAAAGTCTCCTCATACTTCCCGGAGTTTAACGAAGGAACGAAACAGGAGATTACCATCCGGCACCTATTACTGCACACCTCGGGACTGCCCGCTTATCGTATTTATGTAGATGAGTTTCAATCCCGCAGTGAAATAGTTGAAGCCATTAAGAATGAACCGCTTATCAACGAACCCGGAACCACTTATGAATACAGTGACCTGGGTTTTATCCTGATGGGCGAAATTGTAGAAAAAGTTACCGGCAAACGACTGGATCGATATATGCGAGATACCTTTTACGCGCCTATGGGAATGAATAGTACCTTTTTTAACCCCCGGGATGTCGGACAGTGGATCTCAAACCGTATCCCTCCCACGGAAATAGATACGGTATACCGCCAAAAGACCATCCGGGCCGAAGCACATGACGAACGTGCCTATTATATGGATGGAGTTGCGGGCCACGCCGGACTGTTTTCGTCCGGATCTGATCTGGCAGCTTATACTCAGATGTTGCTTAATGGAGGAACCTACGGTGGACAACAATATCTGTCTCCTTCCATCATCAATACCTTTACCCGCAAACAGTCGGAGCATGTTAACCGGGGACTGGGCTTTGACCGAAAAGAGGAAGATTCCAGTTCAGCGGGATCGCTTACCAGTGAAAAAACGTTTGGTCATACCGGATTTACCGGCACAAGTCTCTGGGTTGATCCGGAGCATGACCTGTCAATTATTATTCTAACGAACCGCGTCTATCCGTATCGGTCATATGGACGGAATATCAGTAAAATAAGAGCAGCGGTGGCCGATGCTGTAATTACTTCAGTCATTGACTAATGGATTTTCTTCAAATATGCGAACATAGTTATGTGCCCTATTCTCATCAGCCGGAAATTGCTTTGGTACTTGACAAAGAGGGACAGTATTTCCCGGGTATACGAATAGAAAATATTTCATACCCTCTTTCCATTATGGCCGCACAAAATGCGCTTTATTGTTGTATAAGTGAAGGCAAAAAACCTGTTAAACTGTTAACTACAAGCCTGGAAGACCCTTTTCTCCCCTTATGGGAGAAAGAATTTAATATATCCGTAGAAAAACTTGATACAACAAATCCGGCGGATATCGACCTTGCTGCTATCAGCCTACCTAATGATCATAACACCCCCGATCAGCTTTTAGTTAATCTGCTGGAGCGGGCACAGGTACCGAACTCTAACTTCCCCGTTGCGGCACTGGTAGAAACCAACCAGGGATATATTGGAGGAGCCAATATTGAATGTACATCCTGGAACATGGGTCTTTGTGCGGAGCGCGTAGCGATTGCCAAAGCCTTAACTTATAATCTTAATATCAAAGCACTTCACATTCATTCCCGCGATGGAGATTACAGCAGTCCATGCGGGGCCTGCCGCCAGGTAATTATAGAACACATGCCTGAAAAGAAGATATATTTACATCATTCCGATCATACCCGCTCCAACCATTTTGCCAAAGACCTGCTTCCTTTTAGCTTTCATTCAAATGCTCTTTCAAATTTATAGATTTTAAGAAATTATATGCGTTACCTTGCAGCACTTGATCATGATCATCTTGATAATGGGGTATTTCTAACTGCCCTGGCTCGTTCTCTGGCTCAACAGCAGCAAAGCGATAACAATATTCGCTCTATTATCGTACATACCGACAGCGAATATACCGAGCGTATTATTCAAACAGGCGTCATGCGTGAGGAAGCTACTGTCAGAAGCCTCAAAGATTTAAACAAAAGGCTGGTAGCACTTTTAGCGGATGAAGGTGTTTCCACTATTGGAATAAATCCCTATAAACGAAATTTTATCACTCTTACAGATGGCAAATTACAGCTCGACCGTTCTTTCCTTAAAAATATTTCTGATCAGCCCGTACTTCTAATTTCAACACTGGTTCAGGATCTCGATCGTAATAAAGCAGTTCCCATTGAATTACCCAGATTGATATCCTTCTTACAGGGAGAACTGAATGCCGACGAGCTTGTTATCTTTTCGAAATCAGACAAGGCCGAGGTTTTCACTAATCATGATATGCCCTCAAAAATAAGCTGGAAGACAATAGACAAGGAGTTCCGCCAAGTCCAAATTCCCGATGAATTCAGCAAACTCAATAGCCGGTGCTATTTAACAACAGCCCGGGATTTTGGACAGTTTCCCAGTCTCGAAAATGCCATTTTAATTGAAGAATGAGCTCCAAATTTCTTTTAGAACCTCACTTTTAAGGATATATCCGGTCTAAATATGTAAAAAATCCTATTTATTGCATTAAAAAGGGCTTTTTTACTTGACAGATCAATTCCATATACATAGATTCGACCTTATCGAGGCTGATGTTACATATCAGCATCGAACGATTTTGATAATATTAATTATAAAAAACGGAGTTATATAATGAGCCGATACGATGAAATGAGCGAACTATTAGATCAGCTGGAACCTGACATCAATAAGTTCTATGAGAAAGGCAATAAAGCTGCCGGAACACGTGCCCGTAAAACTCTTCAGGCAATGAAGAAAAAAGCACAAGAGATTCGTATGGAAATTCAAGAGTGGAAAAATACTGGAAAAGTATAATCACTCTTTTCATTTATAAAGAAGGGATGCCGTCATCAACGGTATCCCTTTTTTTATAGTTATCCATTGAAGATTATCTCCAGAGATAAATTCACCTCCGACTACATAACAAAGGGGAGTATTTTTACAAACAGACCAATTTTTTTCTATATTATGCAAACGATTGTACAACCAGATAAATATGGAGATACAATGGTCCTATTTGATGATATTTGGGAATTTTTAAATAATAAGCTAAAGAGTTTTATATCGGTATAGGTAAATATTTAACGATTTCTCGAAAATCTGTATAATCCTTTGGGGAATATAATCTTACTTGGTTTTCAAAAAAAATTAAGGAATATTTATCCTCATTCGAACAAGCGACAAAAACAGGTTATTTTTTTACATACTTGGCTGTATCGCAATACAATGTAGTCGGAATCTTGTTTCAATCCATATATAAAAAGATACGCTTAACTTAAATTATTCAGATTTTATACATTATGAACAACCTTTTTGATTTAACGGGCAAAACTGCAATTGTAACCGGTGGTAATGGAGTATTGGGGGGAGCAATGGCCGAAGGAATTGCACAGGCGGGAGCCAAAGTAGGTATCCTGGGACGCACCCCCGAAACAGTTGAAGAACAAGTAGAGACGATAAAAAATAATGGCGGAGAGGCATTGTCATTAATTGCAGACGTTCTTAATGAAGATGACCTCAAGGCTGCTAAACAAAAAGTTTTAAATAAATGGGGAAAGGTTGATATCCTCATAAATGCCGCCGGAGGGAATATTTCCGGGGCTGTTGTGGATCCCGATGACTCTTTTCTTGACTTAGATAATGACGCCTTCGAAAAAGTAGTAGATCTTAACTTACATGGCTCCTATTATCCATGCAAGGTATTCTCTGAAGAAATGATTGGTCAACAACAGGGAGTCATTATCAATATTTCTTCTATGGCCGCACAAAAGGTTATAAGCAGGGTTATTGGTTATTCCGCGGCCAAAGCTGCTATAGATAATTTTACAAAATCTCTGGCGGTAGAACTGGCCAACAAGCATGGAGAAAAGCTCCGCGTTAATGCTATTGCACCCGGATTTTTTATTGGAAAGCAAAATCGTGACTTACTTCTCAATGAAGATGGGAGCCTGACCGACCGCGGACAGACCATTGTCGATCACACTCCCATGAATCGCTTTGGTGAGGCCGATGAGTTAGTCGGTACAGCTATTTGGTTATGCAGTGACGCATCCAAGTTCGTTACCGGTACCGTTATTCCCGTAGACGGTGGATTTAACGCTTTTAGTGGTATTTAATAAGCTTAATTAGCTT
>CAYXVW010000025.1:6144-17392 GCA_964468695.1 uncultured Balneolaceae bacterium
AAATAAGGGACTAATATGACGGTCATAGAGATTGTTGGTAACTCTGCTACCTACCTCTGACTCGTTTTCTTTTAACAACTCAATAAAATCAGTTCCCTGTTCTGCGGCTATCTTGTAAGAACAGTGCAAAAATTGTCTTAGTTGTGAGTCAAATTCCGGATGCTCGGGCTGGTGTTCTAATTTTGCAACAATGGTTGCTCCATCCCATCCCGCAAACTCATTCGGATCGGGTAACTGATCCTGATCGATATTAATGACCGGCTTATAGGGGCCGGTTAACTCGTCATATCTGGTATAGGCTTCGCTATAAATTTTTGAGACCATCTCCAGTCCCTCTGCTCCGGATTCCGCCAATCCTATAAGTTCTTCCAGCCAGGTGGTTCCGGATGTCTTAAGGTGAACCCCCGCCTCATGTTTATTTAGCAGCGCGTGTATATGCGGATATAAAGAAAATTTATCACTTCCCGAATGAATACTAAGTTTTAGGCTATCCGGTAGATTAAAGGTCGATACGGCATGATCAATGACCAAGATATCTTGCTCAAATTCCTTTATAAACTGGTCTAAATTTCCCACATAATCGACGCCCTTATAAAAATCTCCGGTAAATTTAGGGGCAATAGTATGAATCTCAATTCCTTCTTCTGCAGCCGTTTTCAGGATGAAATAAAGCTCTATAGGCGTCTGGGGAGTTTCCACTTCATCCATGGATATTTCATAGACTGCATCGCCATCTTTCTTCTTCGCAATGTATTCATATATCGCTCTGGCCTCTTTTATAGCAAGCAAATACTGATCGGCCCAGTTACTTAAAAACGATTCCGTTACCTTAAAACTCTCCTCAATTCCGGGAATATCCAGATTTCCAATCAGTTCTTCGTTCTTCTGAAGGAATGCCTCTTTCGCTTTTGAATCACTTTTCTCTCCGATATAATCGGCCACATCAATGGTAAAAAAGTTAGAGCATGAAATATAGGGATCTACAATCTCCTTGGTAATATGATCGGCATCTACACAATAACCGTCCGCCCAGTTAAGCGTATCCACGGCATCGTCTGCCTCCCTGCGTACATCCTGGTGAGTTGTACCAATAATTTCGTGTTCCCGGTGAGATTTATTCCATACGGGAGTGATTGTAATCCCTTCCTCTTCTTTGGCCTTTAAAACAGACTTTAGTTGCGCCATCCCCTGCTGTCCAAACCGATCCCCGGTACCGAGTGAATACTTTCTAAGCATAATTAATTAGTAAATTTTTAAATATGATTAATAAAAACGTTTAACTGTAAACTACTTTAAGTAAGCGGTAAAGTAAAAATTTAAAACACAAAAATTTTATTTATTTCAATGCTTAAAAAAGAAGCAGGCTATACCTTGGGCTCCCAACCGGACTCATAGTCCCGTCCCCAAAGTTGCATCGCTTCCCGATCATAAATACGACCGCTGGAAGAATCAACTTCAAAGCTTTTACCCGTACGATAAGCAATATTGGCCAAATGGCAGAGATCTGTGCTTATTGCTCCTTCATCAATAGGGGAATTTTGCTGATCTGCTGTTCCCCGGATGGTATCCAGGAAATTAAGAATATGCCGGGTGGACATGCTTCCTCCTCCACCCAAGGCCGTTCCCTGCTCGTCACCACCAGCAGATTTCTCGCGTACTAATTCCCCTTCCCGATCAAAAAGCCGATAAACGCCTCTATTTACAAAAACTGAACCTTCAGTTCCATAAATAATTGTTCCCCGGCCTGCACCATACGTCTGTAAGCTATTTCGGCTCTTACCATCCCAATTGATTGTTTTGTCATCGGCATAGCGGAAGGTCGCATACATCGTATCATACATGGTCCATCCATCATCCTGAAAATGCTGTTTAGCGGCATCTACGTCTACCTGTTCCGGGTAGTCTACCTGCAAAGCCCAGCGTGCGACATCAACCTCGTGAGTCGCGTTATTGCCAGTCTCAGCGGTCCCCCATTTCCAGCCGTACCAGTGCCAGTTGTAGTCCCATGTATCATGATGATAGGCTTCGCGGGGTGCTGGTCCCTGGAACAGCTCCCAATTTAAATCTTTCGGTGGATCCTGCTGAACAGGATTTGGCACCTTCCCCCGCTGATTATTATAAAATGCCACCGCTTTGTAGGGTCTTCCAATAGCTCCATTGTGGATTTCATTAATAATTTCAATGGTATGAGGGGCCGAACGCTGTTGGTTCCCCATCTGTATGATCTTGTCATACTTTTGCTGGGCTGCTACAAGCATTTTACTCTCCTTCATGTTGTGACTGCAAGGCTTTTCTACATATACATGTTTTCCGGCCTGAACAGCCATTAAAGTCCCCGGAGCATGCCAGTGATCAGGGGTGGCATTAAAAATGACATCCACTTCAGAATCCTCCAGTACTTCCCGGATATCATCCGTCTGCTTTGGGTCAGCATCTATCTCCTCCTCTTTCAACGCTTCAATCACTTTTGTGCGCTGACTTTCTTTTACATCACAAATCCAGCTTAAATTGGTATTGTATGATGAGGAAAGTATTTCGTAATAGGCTCCTACGCGGCGGCCACATCCCATGATCGCAATATTGATACGATCATTAGCTCCCATTACTCTGCCGTAACTTTTTGCGGATAATCCCAGTGCTAATCCACCGGCGCCTAACGTTGCTTTTTTGATAAAATCTTTTCGTGATCCCATAATATTATTCTATATCTGTTTGGTATTTAAATATTTTAAAATTCTCTGATCTTGATGCTGCGGAAGTGAACTTCATTTCCATGATCCTGCAGCAGAATATGTCCCTGCGGCCATTGGCCGAATCCTTCCCATTTTTGGTATTTACTATATGCGACCAATGCCTCAAATATTTGAGAGAAACGGTCATACTCAACTACCTTCTGATTATTGAGCCAGTGCTCTACATGTCCGTCTTTGGATACGATCCGGGCTTTATTCCAATTGCCCACCCCGTTAAAAGGCTTACCTCTGCCGGGAACCGACAAGTTCTCAGCAGGAATAAGATCATAGAGCGAACCCACCGTGCGATTTCCTTCCACGCCCTGATCTGCATCGGGATGACGCTGATCATCCAGAATTTGGAATTCAGTTCCAATGGCCGATCCGGAACTTTCCAGATCAAGATTCACAAAATACTTGATGCCGCTATTGGCTCCTTCTGTGATTTTAAACTCCAGCTCCAGTTCAAAATCGCTATACTGTTTGGTGGTTACGATATCACCGGGTCCGGTGGCTTCGCCTCCATCCGTGGCTTCGATTGTAAGCACTCCTTCATTAATTGTCCAACCACTTTCGGGAAAATGATCAAGATTTGCACCCCGCCAGCCTTCAGAAGTTTGTCCATCCCAAAGGAGCCGCCAGCCCTTACGTTTTTCCCATTGGGTCAGCTCGTTTTTTAAGTAACTTACTTCTTCTACCTGTGGATCCGGTGTTTTGCGGTGCTCTTCAACATCTTCCGTAAGGATACGAATATCGCGCCATTTTACCTGTGCTCCTTCCATCATCCAGTCATTTATAGAATGTACCTGCAAGCCAATAAATCCTTCAGCCGTCATATCGTCTACCAAACGGGCTGTTTGTACCCCGTTAATCCAGGTATTAATACTGGATCCAACAGCCTCGACCCGAACGGTATTCCATTGTCCGAGCTGCAAGGCTTTTTGTCCCTTTTTATTCCTAGATAAAGGATAGAGCCATCCCCGCCGGGCTTCATCATAAATACCTCCACTCCAGGCGCGATCAGAAGGGTCTAACTCTACCTGATAACCGTGAACCCGTCCATCCTGGTAATCCGCTTTACTAAGGCTGCGAATTTGGACACCACTATTAAGCTGAGTATCCATATACACTTCAAACTCCAGTATAAAGTCACCGTACTCTTCCTCGGTAACCAAAAAAGAATTGGGAGTACTTGGGATTGCCTCACCAACAATGGCTCCTTCTTCCACAAAATACTCCGCGACTCCTCCTTTTTGAGTCCACCCATCGAGGTTTTCACCGTTGAAGAGTTCCTGCCAGTCTTGTGCCTGTAACGGAACAGTTAATAAGAAAAGTAATCCCAGGATTTGCAAAACCCTTACCTTTAAAAATCGAATCATTTTATTCCCTTTATTTTTATGCTATTAATTAATCACAACTATGATACAAATAATGAAAGGTTTTGTCGATTTCAATTTTATTTTCCATTTATTTTCTCAGATTAGGCTTCCAATCGCCAAAAATATTGTTTGGAGTATATTTTTGGGCCTGTTCCTTTGATAAAGTTTTTGCCCAATCAACCCGTCCATTTGAGCCTGCTCCAGGGCCTATATTATTGAACTCTGCATAAAAGACAGTTTCCTCGTTAGACTCATCTCCCCAGTTATCCCATCCTTCCGGTACAATATGATCTTCCATATACGTATTTATAAAAACCGTCTGCGCATATTTTCGCCAGGGACGTCCCAGATAGACACTGTCAACATTCGCTTCAGCCGTTAGTTTGCTGTCAAGAAATACAAATCCAAAGGACTCACTTTGGGGAGTTGAAGCCGCCGTTATAAACGAATTTTTCTTACTGTGCAGGATGCAATTTTCAAATACGGCCGTTGCAGACCCAAAAATAAAATCGGTCGTACCATTAATATAACAATTAATAAAATAGTGTCGGGCTCCTTCTCCAGCCAGGTAAATCGTATCCTGATTACCCAAAAACCGGCAGTTTTCAAATGAAACCCGATCGGCTTCCACATGC
Organism: uncultured Balneolaceae bacterium; assembly: GCA_964468695.1. GTDB lineage: Bacteria > Bacteroidota > Rhodothermia > Balneolales > Balneolaceae > Fodinibius. The sequence continues at coordinate 10,891 of CAYXVW010000025.1, forward strand.
AGGGCTACAGCCTGACCTACCGGACCGGCACTATTCTTGATCGTGAGATTTTCCGCGTGGAAATCATTGCCATCCACCAGCAATGTGTAAGTATGGAAGGTACTATTTCGTCCCCGATCCACTTTATCAAAATAATCATCATAGGTAATAATGGTTTTTTCTTTGCTCTCCCCTATCAGTGAAATGTTGGGATTCCAGGAATGAACCTTCACCTTTTCTTTATATACGCCGTTTTTTATAAAAATAGTGATGCGCTCGTAGGGATACGACTTGCTGTCGTCAATAGCGGCCTGAATATTGGTATAATCACCGCTGCCATCTTTGGCAACTACAAATTCGGTTTCATATTGGGCAAGGCCATTAGTGGCCAAACCACCCACAAAAAAGAGCAATACTAAAGTAAATTTTATCTTACCTATAATCATGAATTATTCCTTTATAATATCTTCTGATATGCCTTCACCAAACTCTATCTGGTCAGAAGAAATATTGCCGACCGTAACTGCTCCTGTATGTTCTCCCTCAAAAAGCAGCTCCGCTCCCGATGTATTATCCGTTAACGATACGTTATCAAGCGTAAGCTCATAGGTATCATCAACAATCATTGCCCGGGCATTAGAACTAATCTCAACATTTTTCATTATAAGATTCTTAACACGGGTAATTCGCGCACCTTCTTCGGCATTAATGACGCTAATATCCTGCAGGGTGATATTTTCCAGCCATTTTTCCGGCAAACCCATTAACACTATGGGTTCCGGCACACCGTCAATCTGGATATTACGGATATCAATATTTCGAATCAGCGGAGATGGTCCCGTTAATCCCGGACCGGAGTAGTAGGTATTAAAATTGATCGCCTGACTGTCGATATCTTTCATCTCAATATCGCGGATATAAATATTCTCAATCACATTACCTCGCCCCCGCTCGGTCTTAAAACGGATGCCCCGGTCGGAACCTTCAAAATAGGCGTCATGCACATACACATTTTTGATACCGCCAGAGGTTTCGCTTCCGAAAACAATGCCGCCACTTCCGGTACGAACATTACGGGCTTCGAAGTTCCGCACCACAATATTCTGAGTTGGAATATCGAGCTTTAGGGCCTCTTCGTTAACCCCGGATTTCAATACAACAGCGTCGTCTCCGGTCTGGAAGTGGTTGTACTCTACCAATACATCGCTGGCAGAATCCAGTACCACACCATCTCCGTTGGGCGCCCGCAAACTATTTACGGTGACATCCCGGACAATGGCCCTGTTACTGTAGACTAAATGGACATTCCACATGGGAGAATCCTTCAGGGTAATTCCTTCCACCAGGATATTCTCTGACTTCCAGAAAATCAGGAAATTGGGACGCATACCTTCCAGTCCCGCCCCCTTTCCATAGGCACGCCGTGACAGGGGAACTTTAGTGACTTCCGTACGCTCGCCAAAGTCTTTTCCTTCCGCCCATTCCCACCAGTGGTCGCCCTGGGCATCCAGCGTTCCCTTACCTGTTACTGCAACATTATTGAGTTTATATGCATAAATCATCGGGGAATAATTATAGGCTTCTACTCCCTCATGTCTCTGACGTACTACAGGCAGGTAATCTTCTTTGTCGGTACTAAAACAGACCGTCGCCCCCTCCGCTACATGCAGGTTTATATTGCTCTTAAGATGAATGGGAGCGCTAAACCATTCTCCTTCGGGAATCAATACCTTCCCCCCGCCCGCCTGGTGAGCAGCTTCAATTGCTTTGTGGATGGCGTCCGTGTTTTCAAACGGATTTTCTCCCTCCATTTGCTGGGCTCCATAATCCCGGATATCAAACGTTCTGTCCGGAAATGAAGGACGTTCAACTTCCGCCATATCAAAAGGAGTATTAATGGGAGCGATATCTTCAGGCACCTGATTTTCTTGCGCCAGAACCTCGCAGGGTAAGGTTAATAATACCGCCAGAAATAAAATTCCCGTGTATAATTGCTTTTGGTAAACTCTTTTATTCTTTATCGTCGGATTATACATAATATCAGGTGTATTAAAATTAAGCTTCTATAAAAAAGGAATCGTATTTTTTTACTTTAGGATATGTGAGGCCAGCTCCAAATTGAGGTTTCTAATCCCCTTAAGGGCCAATTCAGCCATCATACGGCCCCCTAATTCGTTGAAGTGGGTATTATCCTCCACTCCATCCGGGTAATTTGGATTTTGCCCCGCCTCAAGATACAGGTACAGGAAAACTGATTTTTCAGGCCCTAAAGCCTTCAGCAGCTGCTGGCTTCTGTGGTCCATATTGATCAGCGGCACTTCAAATTCCCGAGCGACCTCTCTCACCAATTCCGAATACTGGTGGTGAGTGTCGATGAGCTGTCCATTTTCATCAAAATGGCGACGAGCAATGGGGGTCAATAAAACCGGCTGGCCTCCATTAGATCTGGTTTCCGTCACATATTTTACCAAGTTGGCCTGAAACTCCTCCGGCGTAGTGGATTGCTCTTTGCTCTGCACTTCATCATTATGGCCAAACTGGACAAAGACATAATCTCCCGTTGACAGCTGCTCAAGAATGGGCTGCCAACGGCCTTCTTCTAAAAAAGTTCGGGTACTGCGTCCATTGCGTGCATGATTTTCGACCGTTACCTGTTCATCAAAATAATATTGGAACGGCATACCCCAGCCGGTTTCCGGATAAGCATCTACCGCTTTCTCTGACATCGTGGAGTCTCCGATCAGATATACCGTGATCGCCTCTGGCTGTTCAGTCATACCCATAAATACCAAGCCGGATATCAGTAATCCTGCGAAAATACTGGTGCCTGAGAAAAGCTTTGCAATAGGTATATCCCAATCTTTCCCAATCATGATCCCATATTTTTTTAGTCCTATAATACTATTTGTAACAAGATGTTATATTTATTCCCAATAACAAATTGAACCATACCAAGAGGAGTATAATAAAAATGTAATCACCTTTTTTAACTATTATATAACTGAGTGGTTAATAGATTTCCTTTTCTCTTAGCATGGGGGTGGAACGCTTACATAACTGTAAAGATAATCCCCAGGGATCCCTTAGCATTACTAAATGTGATCCATCATCCAGTATCTCGTCGCTGACCTCTTTTGCCCCCGCCTCAATTAAACGCTTCTTATCTTCTGCCGGATCTTCAGAAACTAATGCCAAGTGCAAAATCAACGGATCCATCTCTGAATAATCAGGAACCTGGTCGGCCGGATTGTTATATATTTCTATCATCACACGGCCACTGTCATCAGCCAGAAAGGTCGTATAGGGAGGTTCTTTCTCTTGTTTTACAATTTTAAGATTCAGGTGCTCCGCGTACCAGTCGGCCATTCCTTGTGGCTCTTCAACGTTCACTGCAAAGTGTTCTATTTTCATCTTATCTTAAGTATTCTTAATTAATTTAAATCCCTTCTACTTGCTATAAACAAGGAATTATGAAGCCTAACTTTCATTTCTCGGTAGTTATATTTAACCGGTTAAGTGTTTTATGAAAAAATAAGGCTGCCTTTAGTTAAAGCAGCATATCAAAAATTGCATTATTTTAGCTTAAACAGATTATCCACAATAATTGGCCGGTTATTTAAAAAAAATACCCCAGAAACACAAACTTCTATCGCGCTAGTCGGATATCATTTCCTTCATTCCGTACTGCCAAGCAGTATTTTCTGGAACAGATTCATTTTTTATAAAAAACTACCATTCATCAATATTGGCAGATTTAATCCATCTTATCTTCCTGCTACATCTGATTATTCAAACATTGAAAGCCAATTTATGCTGGTAGTTAACTTCTTTGCTACCAGATTTCCCAAAAAATTATTGATTAAATTTAGATATTTAAATATCTGACCTCATACTATTAGGAGGTTTTCAAAGGCTCCTATTAAATAATTTAACCCCATATTCTATATCGTGTTCGAAGAATATGGGGTTAAAAGAATTGCTTAGAACAGCATGTAAGTACTTATAAATTACTCCTCAACACGGAGTATAGTTTCCACAGGTTCTGAAGCCCCTAATTCCCTACTGCGTTCAGTGGGAACGGAACCAGCTATTGTGATCTCAAATTCTCCCGGCTCCAGCTGTTTTTCTCCCTCTTCATTAACCAGTTTCAACAGCTCCGAGTTAATTTCAAACTCAACCTCGGTTGATTCGCCGGGACTCAAGCTAATGCGTTCCGCCCCTTTTAAAGAGTGTATAGGTACTCTCACTGAGGCTTCCAGATCGGATATATAAAGCTGAACAACCTCATCGGATTCAAAATCCCCACCATTTGTTACCGTTGCTTTGGCTGTTACGGAATCACCTTCCTGTAAGCTTTCTGAAGATAACTCGATATCGGAATATTCAAATTCCGTATAACTGAGTCCAAAGCCAAACGGATATAACGGTTCTTCTTCCATATACCGGTAGGTTCTGCCTTCCATAGAATAGTCCTCATAGGGAGGAAGCTGATCCAATGATTTGGGAAACGTAATCGGAAGTCTACCCGAGGGCGATTCCTTTCCAAATACCACATCCGCAACTGCATTTCCTCCCTCCTGTCCGGGATACCAGACCAGCAATACCGCATCGGCCAGCTCATGAACTTCAGCCAAATTCATGGGACTTCCTCCTGTTACAATTGCCACAACAGGATTATCATTACCTTCAGTTAATTTTTTAAGATAATCGATCTGGTTTTGGGGTAAGTTGTAATCCAGACGGTCACCATAATGAGGGGAAGCAATGGATGCGCCTTCTTCTCCTTCAAGCAAACTGTTAATGCCCATAACCATAAACGTCACATCAGAAACACTCGCGTTGGGACTCGCCCAGTCAATGGGATTTACATTTTCACGATCCAATAATACTCCCTGCTCATAGGGCATTTGACTGCCGGGTTCTATGGCTCCGGCTAATCCTTCCAATATGGTTACCATCTGATCATTTACACCGTAATAATTTGCAATAAGAGCCTCAATACTCGTAGCATTTGGACCCGTTACAAAATACCGGGACAGATCATTATCCAAGGGCAGCACACCATCATTTTTAAGCATTACGATAGATTTAACTGCTGTTTCCCTGGACAGACTGCGATGTTCCGGGCTGTTTATTACATCCTTAGATAATTCGTTATAAGGATTCATTTCGGATGGATCGAACATGCCCAGCTTAAATCGGGTAGTTAGTAACGGTTTTAGTACTTCATCAATTTTATCTTCACTAATCAAGCCCGCTTCCACTGCCTGGGGCAACGTAGAATAGGTACTTCCGCAGTTGAGATTAACGCCGGTTTCCAAAGCCAGGGCCGCAGCTTCTTTTTCTCCCTCTACAACATTGTGGGCTCCTTCTGTATACAAATCATTAAGTGCATAACAATCTGAAACAATATGACCGTCAAATCCCCATTCTTGTCGAAGTATTTCATTCAATAGCTCATCGCTGGCGCAAGCCGGAGCGCCATTGGTTGCATTATAGGCACACATGACGGTTTCCACACCGGCATTGACGGTAGCTTCAAAAGCCGGTAGATAGGTTTCATACATATCTTTCTCAGAGGCCTCTGCATTAAATTCATGGCGAAGTCGTTCCGGACCACTATGCACAGCAAAGTGTTTGGCTCCAGCCGCGGCCTTCAAATATTCGGAATGATCACCCTGTAACCCTTCAACAAATGCAACCCCCAATTCAGACATCAGGAAGGGATCCTCTCCATACGTTTCCTGTCCACGTCCCCACCGGGGATCTCTGAAAATATTGACATTAGGAGTCCAAAAAGTTAATCCTGCGTACTGTTGACGGTATCCCTTTTCGACGGAAATATTATACATGGCCCGTGCTTCGTCCGAAATAGCGGTAGCTACCTCATGGATCAAATCTTTATCAAAAGTCGCTCCCATTGCAATGGCTTGCGGGAAAATTGTTGCCACTCCGGATCGGCCAACTCCATGCAGTGCTTCATTCCACCAATTATATTGTGGTACCTCTAATCTCGGAATCGCAGGCGAAGCGTGCTGCATTTGCGATGCTTTTTCTTCCAGCGTCATCCTTTGAATCAGATTATCAACCCTTTCCTCCGTAGGTTGATCCGGATTCAGGTATAGCGGCTTGTCTTGTGCAACTACTCCCTGCTCGAATCCCAGAATTAAAATAGTTATAAATAATAAAGTGACTTTACTTTTCATTGCTTTTACCTCACTCGATTTTATTAAGGATGTATTTTTTAATCTTTAAAATGCCTGTAATCCTAATTATCTATTTAACGTTAGTTTCTATGCTACATCTCTTCATTCACTACCTCAATCACAGAGTAGAAGGCCGGTTTAGGTTCATTTTCACGATCAAACAGTAGTGGATAGTTTGTTCTATTGTTATCGTCGCGATAGTTGAGCCACGACTGACCGTCATTAACGCCCCAAAATGTTACTCGTGATATCTTATCTCTGTGTTTATCGAAGAGACTAAACAGGTCGGCATAACGGGAAGCCAGTTGCTGTTGCAG
>CAYXVW010000026.1:0-4612 GCA_964468695.1 uncultured Balneolaceae bacterium
ATTTCATAATAGGTAAAGGTGGTGTCATAGCTACTAATAGTGTTTCCGAAGATATCCTTAATACCTGAAAGTTTGAGCTGATATTCCCGGGCATTGATTAGTGCAGAAGCTAAAGCCAATTCTAAGCTGTCCGGCGCTAAAATAGTGACCGAATTAATGCTGGTATTGCCGATCTGATAGTTAGAGCTGTTGGAAGATGCAGAGCCAATCTGCTCATCGAAAATTAGCTGCAGGGCGTTATCCGACACAATATTAAGCTGGGTAAGATTTGGTGGATCGGTATCGGCCGGGATGAGATTGGGCTGCCCCGGAGTACCGCCAAGCGATGCCGGTGAATTCCCCCAGTTTTCCTTGTATATAGCTGGTGTTGTATCCGAACGGCGTTCTAATGCGATATCTTCTCCACCCCAAAGAGAAGTGTAATATAGAGAATCGACAACCTCCCCCTCATCAGTTAATAACTTGATAGCGTCCCCTGTATTATTCAGTGCCGGTAGCGACCATACCTGTATGTATGATTGGTTTTCGAACGTGTTAAAGAGAGTAGTAGTATCCGAGGATAACACCATAAATTCATTTGGCTCCAACACAAGCTTCTCGGTTGAAATAGTAGCACTACCACTTTCATCACTGACGAGCCAATCCTGAAGGTTTAGGTATTTATTGGATCTGTTTTTAATCTCTATGTATTCACCAAAATCAGAGGGAGGATCATATACAAACTCGTTTATTATTACATCCTGTGGGTTAAAATTTCCAAATATGATAAAGGAGTCGGTTGTAGTAGTAATTGTTTCTCCGTTTAAATCACTTATGTTATCGGCCGTGAGGATGTACTGGCCCGACGGAAAATTGTTGTTATAGTTCAGGGTTATGGTTGATGAGTCGGTATGGCTTATGGAAGCAGGTGATCCTATCCCGTTGTTGATGGAAAAGTCTGTAGCCTGTACCGTAGTTTGATTATATGGACGATTAAAAGTGACGGCTACTTCATTGTCAGTCATTTCTGTCTTGCTGATTGCAAAAGGCGGGAGATCAATTTTAAAGTCGAAAAAGAATTTGTCTGATCGGGTTGAAGTATATGTGGATCGGACACCAAAGTAACTGGAGCTTGTATATGTGTCATCCGTCTCGATGCTTCCCTCTTGAGATAGGATTCCCTCATATCCTTCAGCCACCTCCAGGGTCCATTCACTGCCTGAAGTCCGGCTGGCTTTAACTCTGAATGCCCCACCACCGCTTATATCGGTGGTACCGGAAAGAACAGTCTCTTCTTCGGATCCATTGTTATAACGCACAATGCGAAAAACATCACCAGATCCGTTCTCACCGGCGCGCAAAGCATAACCGTTAACGGATCCTGTCAGATCTGGAATATCGCTCATCAGGAAAATATCAGCACGATTACCACTGGAAGGTGAAAAGTCGAGTTTGATATAGAACTCCCAGCTTCCGGTAATTGAAGTTGAGGGAACGGAGAGGTAGGCAGGTTCGTCTCCTGCATTACCATTTAGCTGCAGGAGGTGATTTTCATCTTCCAATGTGATGGTATAAAGGCTGTCATCGCCGGACCAAGCGGGATTTTCTGTAAAATCTCCATCCTCAAAACCATCTTCGAAATTAACGGATTGCCCGTAACCGATTGAAGGAATATTCAAAATAAGAATCAGCAACAGACATAGTCGGGTCTTGTTGTTAAACATATTGCTTATATTAAAATCTCTTGATTTGTAAAAAGGTAGAAAAGGAGAGTCTCTCTAAAATGGCCTTGAACTTAAAAAGGGGATGAGCCGGCTTTCAACCGACTCATCCCGGAAGGACATTTGATTGCTCTCTATTTCAACGGCTTATACGTTCTCTTTCAAACGTTCTATTAGTAAGTACGTTTCAGAGGCAAATCCTTACAAAATTTTTTAGATTTTTTTTATATCATGCTTAATATGAATCTAAAAGTAGAAACCTGTATTCCTATGATTGATCGCCAGACGGTACCGTTTAAAATCACAAATATATTTCATGGCCTGAAAGAGATTCAGGGACTCATTGGGTTGGAAGAGAATGGCCTGAAGATTGAGTACGAGGAACAGGACAGTATTTTTGGAATGATCAAATCAGGGGTATCAACGATTAAAATACCTTTTGATAATTTACAGGAGATTACCTTTAAAAAGGGTTGGTTCGGAGGTAAAATTGTATTGGAGGGAAATTCGATGGATGCTTTTAACGGACTTCCGGGCACAGAGCCAGGGAGTCGTACGCTTGAAATAAAGCGGAGTGATCGGGATGAAGCACAAAAATTAATCTCTCATGCTCGTATGCGGTTATCCGAATATAAACTTGACAATATGGAGGGGTAGCAAAAAAAGAATCGGAGACCCCGCTACCAATAATGATGCACGGTACTCCGATTCAAATAGACTTTACATGGATATTATGAGAACTATCCCAAATACTCTTTGGCAGCCAATAATTCTGCATTCAGAATGGCTCCTCCGGCTGCTCCACGGATAGTGTTATGAGCCATAGTTACATAGCCAATATCCATAACTTTTCCTTTTCTCAGACGCCCGACAGCTGTTTGCATGCCGCCTTCGCGATCTGCATGAAGTCGTGGTTGAGGGTGGCGGTCTTCCTCATATAAGCGTACCGGATGTTCAGGCGAGGACGGTAGATCAAGCTCGGCAATAGGATTTTTCCAATCCTTAAAAGCTTTTCGCACTTCATCTATACTTTTAGGTTTAGTTTCCAGTTTCACTGAAACCGAAAGCAGATGCCCGTCGACCGTTGGAACTCTGACGGCCGTTGCCTGGATGGGGAAGCCTCTGTAGGCAATACTGTTTTCATTCAGACGTCCAAGCAGCTTGGTTGATTCAGTTTCCACTTTATCTTCTTCACCACCAATATATGGCACTACGTTAGCCACAATATCCAGACTGGGTACACCGGGATATCCAGCCCCTGAAATTGACTGCATGGAGGTTACCACTACAGAATCAATGCCGAAAGCATCGTCCAGTGGTTTGAGGGACATGGAAAGCGGTACCGATACGCAGTTCGGATTGGTGACAATCCATCCATCACCATTTTTGCTGAAACTTTGCTTTGTGATAAGTTCAGCGTGATCGGGATTTACTTCCGGGACCAATAATGGAACCTGCTCGTGCGTGCGATAGTTTTTGGCGTTCGAGATAACGGGTATTCCTGCTTCAGCGAAACTCTTTTCTATATCCCCGGCTACCGATGAATCCAATCCTGAAAAGACAAAGTCAACATCTGCGAATTCCGAGGGAATACATTCAGTAACTACAATGTCCGATGCGTTGGAAGGTAGCTCGGTTTTTTCAATCCAATGGACCGCCTGTTTGTATTTTTTTCCGGCAGATCGTTTCGAAGCTCCCAGTGCACTTATAGTAAACCAGGGATGGGTTTCGAGTAAACGGATAAATTTTTGTCCAACGGCACCAGTGGCACCTAAAATTCCAACGTTAAGATTTTTCATCAGGTTATTTTTTTGCTGCGATTAACGGTGCTAAATATCGCAATAAAATCATTAAATCTTAATCATTAATTAAAGACATATTTTTTTCTATCTTTGAGCATTCTTGAATTGCATCAAATAACAAAGAAATTGTAGCTACATGTCCGTTACTGAACTCGAAAATTTAGATACTATCGTTTCGCTGGCAAAAGCCCGCGGGTTTATTTATCAATCCTCAGAAATTTATGGTGGCTTGGGGGCCGTCTATGATTATGGTCCGCTGGGAACCGAACTGAAGCGCAATATTCGGGATCACTGGTGGAAAGTGATGACTCAGTACCACGACAATATTGTGGGGCTGGATGCTTCTATCTTTATGCATCCCAAAGTATGGGAGGCCAGCGGACACGTGGAGGGGTTTAACGATCCTATGATTGATGACAAACAGTCCAATAAACGGTATCGGGCAGATATGTTGGTAGAAGAACATATCGCAAAACTTCGTAAAGATGGTAAGGAGGAGGAAGCCGATAAACTTCAGGAACTGTTGGATACGACGGGCACGCGCGAAGGTTTGTGCGAAGATCTTCACAAGTTGATTATAGAAAATGAGATCCGGGCACCCGAATCGGGGGCTTTTGACTGGACCGATGTGCGTCAGTTTAATCTGATGTTTAAAACTCAATTTGGCGCGACCTCTTCGGGAGACGATGATGACGCTGTGTATCTGCGTCCTGAAACGGCACAGGGAATTTTTGTGAATTTTAAGAATGTGATGGATACTGCCCGCCAAAAAATTCCTTTTGGTATCGCACAGGTCGGAAAAGCTTTTCGCAATGAGGTGGTTGCCCGGCAGTTTGTATTCCGAATGCGGGAATTTGAACAGATGGAAATGCAGTATTTTGTGGAACCCGGAACGGATAAGGAAAATTATGATAAATGGCTGGCGAAACGGTTGGATTGGCATAAAGAACTGGGTATTCGTGAGCATAAATTACGTACCCATCCCCACCCGGAAGATAAACTAGCTCACTATGCGGTCTCTGCCGCCGATATTCAATATGAATATCCCATAGGATGGCAGGAAGTAGAAGGCGTACACAATCGAACAGATTTTGATTTGAGTCAACACCA
>CAYXVW010000026.1:4712-17186 GCA_964468695.1 uncultured Balneolaceae bacterium
GGCAGGAAGTAGAAGGCGTACACAATCGAACAGATTTTGATTTGAGTCAACACCACGAGTATTCCGGAAAAAAACTGGAATATTACGATCAGAAGAAGCAAAAGCGTTATACACCCTATGTAATTGAAACGTCTATTGGATTGGATCGGGCCGTAATGATGGTGCTTTGTGATGCCTATCGCGAAGAAGAGGTGGATGGAGATACCCGTACGGTGTTAAAGCTTAATCCAAAGATCGCACCAACGAAAGTTGGAATTTTTCCACTCATTAAAAAAGATAAGTTGCAGGATCTCGCACACAAAATTGAGCACGATCTGCGCGAAGATTACAATGTGCTGTATGATGAGTCGGGTTCTATCGGTAAACGTTATCGCCGCCAGGATGAAGCCGGAACTCCCTTCTGTATCACCGTTGATTTTGATGGTGTGGAATCGGAGGGAGAGGATACCGTTACTATTCGTTATCGCGACGATATGACCCAGGACCGCGTACCGGTAAGTCGTCTGCGCGAGGTGATTGGAGAAAAGATGAGAAGCTGGAAACCGGAATAGTCATTGAAAAGGATGGCAGAGCTTGAATTTTCGAATACGCATTTCGCCAGGGTTATGGATTATCCTGACGAGATGTTTGTATTTGATTTTACCAATGGCTACGATCCCGAGTTTATCCAGTCGAAAGAGTGGGGCATAGGCCGATATAACGAGAAGAGAAGCGAGATGTATGTTGCTCCTCAATATCAGAGCCGCCGCGATATTCATATGGGCATTGATATATGGACCCACGCCGGAGCCGATGTCTATTCGTTTTATGAAGGAGAAGTCGCCTATATGCGGGATAACAACCAGCCGGGGGATTACGGACCGACGATAGTAATCAAATATTCCATAGAAGAAACGACTCTTTTTGCATTATACGGGCATTTGTCAAAAGAATCTCTCGAGAAGATTAGTGTGGGCAAGAGTATTGCAGCGGGACAGCAAATTGGAGAACTTGGCAGCGAGGAGGTTAACGGCGGATGGGTCCCCCATCTGCATTTTCAGCTGTCAGTAGAGGATCCGGGAGAGGCAGATATGCCCGGGGTAGTGGCGGAAGAAAACCATGAGGAAGCTCTTTCTGTCTATCCCGATCCCCGAACAGTATTGGGACCTCTTTATTGAGATCCCAGTCCATATTTTCAGACATCTCTTACTTTAATCCATTTCTTGTTCATAAGTGCTGATCGTATCGGTAATGATTGATATACAATCCTGCAGCTGTTTTTCTGTCATTACTAAAGGAGGCGCAAACCGGATGATGTTTCCATGGGTAGGCTTGGCAAGCAATCCGTTTTCCTTAAGCTGAAGGCAGATGTTCCAGGCCGTATCGCTTTCAGGGCTGTCATCGATGACAATAGCGTTGAGTAATCCTTTTCCACGAACAAGACTAACCAGGGAAGAGTCTTCAATGAAATCTGCCATAGCCTTACGGAATATTGTTCCCAGCTTTCTGGCATTTTCAGCCAGGTTTTCTTCGCGGATTACATCCAGCGCTTCCATGGTGACGGCACATGCCAATGGATTTCCACCATAAGTAGATCCGTGTTCTCCGGGACGCAGGCACTCCATAATATCATTATTTGCCAATACGGCGGATACCGGATAGGCTCCGCCCGAAAGGGCCTTGCCCAGGATTACAATATCGGGACGGACATCTTCGTGATCGACGCAAAGCATCTTCCCGGTGCGGGCAATGCCGGTTTGAATTTCATCTGCAATCAACAGGGTATCGTATTTTTGGCAAAGCTCTGATGCTTTTGTAAGATATCCCTCATCCGGCACCTTTACACCGGCTTCTCCCTGTATAGGTTCAACCAGAAAACCAGCAACATCTTTTTCCTGTAAGGCCTGCTCAAGCGCATTAAGATCGTTGTAGGGAATAGAAACAAAGCCCGGCGTATAGGGTCCGAAATTTTTTCGGGCTACCGGATCGTTGGAAAATGAAATGATACTGGTGGTCCGGCCATGGAAATTACCTTTGGCTACAATGATAGTCGCTTTTTCAGGAGTGAGATTCTTTTTTTCGTAAGACCATTTGCGGCACAGCTTAATAGCTGTTTCTACTCCTTCTGCGCCCGTGTTCATGGGCAAAAGTTTGTCATAACCGAACAGGTCACTCATATATTCTTCATAAGTTCCCAGTTGATCGCTGTAAAAAGCGCGGGAAACCAGGGTGAGCTTTTCGGCCTGATCTTTCAGTTTCTTAATAATACGGGGATGACAGTGCCCTTGGTTAACAGCAGAATAAGCTGACAAAAAATCGTAGTATCGATTACCCTCCGGATCCCAAACAAATACACCTTCTCCTTTGGATAGCACAACCGGCAACGGATGGTAGTTATGCGCTCCATATTCATCTTCAAGGGATATTGCTTGTTTGGTGGTAATCATTAGTAAGTGATTGTTGGATTGAAAAATTTATGACATTAAGAAGATACCGTCTTAACAACAGAAGGAAAATAATTTTTTAATACTTAATCCCCCAACTTTATGAAAAGTTATTTAAGAGGGATCGAAAAAAAGATCGTTGGCAATTCTGCATTAAAATGCACTTATTATTCCTTTGCTATGAATTGTTAAGGAATAAAATTATAGCTCATGCCTTTCGAGATAGAGCATTATATACCCGAATTAAAAAAACTACGGCACCGGTTGCATGCTGAGGCTGAGATTTCAGGCTCAGAAAAGCAAACGGCTCAAATAATCCAAGAATTTTTATCGGATACTAATCCGGATGACCTTCAGTTTAATATCGGCGGACACGGGATATTAGCAACCTATCAGGGAGAGGCAAACGGCCCGCACATTTTACTGCGCTGTGAGCTGGATGCGTTGCCTATTAAGGATAAAATTGACGCTTCCTATAAGTCCCGGAAGGAGGGGGTGGGGCACAAGTGCGGTCATGACGGGCATATGAGTATTGTATGCGGAGTGGCTAAGATATTGGGAGACAGAGGGCTTTCAAGTGGTCAGGTTTCTCTCCTTTTTCAGCCCGCTGAAGAGACAGGAGAAGGAGCCATGGCCGTTTTGGAGGATCAAAAGTTTAAGGAGGTAAATCCAGATTTTTGTTTTGCACTTCATAATCTGCCGGGATACGAAAAACATCAGGTTGTTGTCCGGGAAGGGACCTTTGCAGCTGCTTCTGCAGGGTTAGCTATTCATTTTTCTGGCGAAACATCCCACGCTGCTCATCCTGAAGAAGGAAAAAGTCCCGCACTGGCTGTAGGCCAGCTCATACAATCACTTTCATCAGTACCTCAATTCTATGCGTCGCTGGATCAGGCGGTCAAAGTAACGGTTGTCAATGTTGAATTGGGAGAAGAAGCCTATGGTACCTCTCCGGCTGAGGCAACCGTACGGGTAACCCTGCGTACCTATGATGATGACGTTTTGAATAAACTGCAAAATCGATGTGTGCAGATAGCTGAAGGACTGGCTTCAACCTATAACTTAGAGATAAAGTATGATTGGGTTGAGCCTTTTGCAGCTACGGTGAATGATAGTAAAGCAGTAAAAGTTATACGTGAAAGTGCTGAAAAACAGAATCTCAAAATCTTACAGAAAGAACTTCCATTTAATTGGTCCGAAGATTTTGGATACTTTTTGAAACAAATACCCGGAGCAATGTTCGGGTTGGGAAGCGGGGAGGATCATCCGCCCCTGCACGCTGGAAGCTACGATTTCCCTGATGAAATTATTATAAGTGGAGTAAAAATGTTTATGCAAATTATTAAAGAAACGGTATCGGAGTAATGAAAGATCTGTTCTACCCTTCACACATTGAATTGAATGAAGCGGCTTTTAAGAAAAATATTTCCTTCCTCAGAGATTATATTGGTAAAGATGTGGTGTTCAGCTCAGTTATAAAAGGTAATGCATATGGCCACGGCATCGAATATTTTGTCCCCATGGCCGAAGATTGCGGAGTCCGTCATTTTTCGGTGTTTAGTTCAGATGAAGCACGTAAAGCACAAAGAGCCTCTTCACATTCCAGTACTCATATTATGATTATGGGTATGATTAGCAATAATGTAATTGCCTGGGCTATTGAACATGAGATCTCTTTCTTTATTTTTGAATTAGACAGGCTTAAAGCTGCGATCGAAGAAGCACGGCGATTGGGCAAGTCCGCTCGTATCCATCTGCATCTAGAAACCGGTATGAACCGGCTTGGATTGGCTCCTGAACAATTTGAAGATGCGGTTCAGATGCTGAAGGAAAATCACAAGTATCTGGAAGTAGATGGATTATGTACGCATTATGCCGGTGCGGAAAGTGTTGGTAATTACGTCCGTATTAAAAAGCAGATCGAAAACTTTGATGAATATTGTTCTTGGTTTAAAGAAGAGGGAATCGAAGCAAAGCAAATACATTCGGCTTGCTCGGCTTCGGCCCTGAATTATCCGGATACTATTATGGATATGGTCCGGATCGGGATTGCCCAGTATGGTTTTTGGCCTAACCGGGAAACCTATATGAATTTTGTGAAACGACATCCGAAAGTTGATGAAGAACACCAGGATCCCCTAAAGCGGATCATAAGCTGGAAAAGTAAAGTGATGAGCACAAAAAAAGTACCAGCGGGTGAATTTGTGGGCTATGGCAATACCTATTTAACCAGTCGTGACCAACAAATAGCAACGGTGCCCATTGGCTATTCGCATGGTTTCGGTCGTAATTTGACCAATGTAGGTATTGTGCTTATTAACGGAGAGCGAGCACCCGTAGCCGGCTTGGTTAATATGAACCTATTGACTGTTGATATTACCGACATCCCAAACGTTCAGAAAGGAGATGAAGTGGTAATCATAGGGAAACAGGGAGATCAGGAAATGACCGTTTCCTCTTTTAGTGAAATGCGTAATTTCATGAATTATGAAGTTCTTGTACAAATACCATCAACGTTGCCTCGGTATATCGTTTAGTAATATACAGCCTGTGATGATGGAGAAAAGTAATCAAGGTATCATATTTGGATATTCTGTTAAGGAAAGCCTATATTAACACGCAATAAATTTTAACCCTTGAGTGTAAAGCTCAAGGGTTTTTTTATTAGATGGAAATCCAACATTTGGATTAAAATAATTATGCACTGGATTGACCTAACGATCTTTATCTGCTATATGTTAGGGATGTTGGGATTTGGCTTCTTTTTCCTGAGCAGAAATGAAGGAGCAGATGATTATTATGTGGGGGGACGTAATATGAGCAGCCTCCATATTGGTCTCTCGGTAGTAGCTACTGATGTTGGTGGCGGATTTTCTATTGGTTTAGGGGGGCTCGGTTTTGTGATGGGAATATCAGGTTCCTGGATGCTTTTCACTGGTCTGATAGGGGCATGGCTGGCAGCCGTTTTCCTCATTCCCAAAGTGAAGGGAAATCCTGTCTTCGATAAAGCTTTTACCTTCCCGGAAGTATTTAAACATTATTTTACCCCTGAAGTGGCTCTTGTAGCCGGAATTATTTCCGCAATCGGTTACGCCGGATTTACCAGTTCCCAGATTTTAGCCGGTGCAAAATTAGCTACGGGGACCTTTGCCGATCTCGATCTCCAAACAGCACTGCTTATAATGGGGAGCGTGGCTGTAGTCTATACGGTAATGGGAGGGCTCAAAGCCGTTATTTATACTGATACGGTACAATGGACTATTTTAATGGTAGGCCTGATTTTTATTGGAGTCCCACTTTCTTATACTGCTGTGGGAGGATGGGAAGGCATAACCCAAAATGTAGATCCTGCCCTGTTGTCGATGGGTAATTTAACATGGCAGAGGGTAGTCTATTGGGGGGCTACAATTATTCCTATCTGGTTTGTGGGGATGACCCTCTACCAGCGCATATACGCTTGCAACGACGAAAAAACAGCTAAAAGAGCGTGGTATTTGGCTGGGGTATTTGAGTGGCCGATTATGGCTTTTATGGGGGTTTCTCTCGGACTTTTTGCAAAGGTAGGAGCTGCACAGGGTATGTTCGAATATCTCGGTGCAGCCGATGTATCTGATACCGATCCCGAAACCGGTCTGCCGATGTTATTGCGAACAATACTACCGGTTGGACTTATGGGTATCATGATGAGCGCCTATTTTTCGGCTATTCTTTCTACAGCCGATAGTTGCCTGATGGCGGCATCGGGAAATACAGTTTCAGATATTATTGGTTATTTTAAGGAGGTAGATCACGATAGTGATACTTTTTTACGGTTTTCCCAAATTACCACATTGGTTATCGGTACGTTTGCCTTGCTTATTGCGACCACAATGACCAATGTATTAGATCTGATGCTGTATTCGTATGCCTTTATGGTATCGGGTCTGTTTGTCCCTGTTGTGGGTGCTCTCTACTGGGATAAAAGCAGTAGTATAGGTGCCATTGGAGCAATGATTATGGGAGGATCCACTACGGTATCTCTTGAGCTATTTTTGGAAGAGTTACCTGCGGGGCTTGATGCCAATGTGTTTGGAATTACGGTATCAGCCATTGTGTTTATATCATTATCGCTATTATTCCCGGACAATGAATCGTCCGATACATCATAAGTCAGTCAATATTTAACGATAAAATATTCTTATGCGCTTTGATATCATACAATCAGATGCAGAAAATCCAACTTCTTTTGGAAGGGAGGATATCACTAATTTCTTATATGAACATCTAGATGAATATGGTGATGCCAAAGAGCATATTTTGAACTGTATAAGCTATGCTTACGGAGATAAAGAAGGCCAGGATGGTTTTATATTAGTCGCTCATAGAAATAAAAAAATTATGGGCGTGGTTATTATTAACCATACTAATATGAGTGGATTTATACCTGAGCATATTTTGGTTTATATAGCAGTTCATAAGGAAACGCGTGGAGAAGGTGTTGGGAAACAGCTAATGGAACGGATTATCAAAGCAACGGAGGGAGATATTGCTCTTCATGTGGAACCCGATAATCCCGCAATACATCTGTATGAAAAATACGGATTCACTAACGATTATTTAGAAATGCGACTTAAGAAATAGGGAATGGCCTATTTAAAATTATATAGAGATAAGCTACGTCATAATTATAATTTCCTCGATGATCTTTTTAAAGAGAATGACATCAAATGGGGAATAACAACAAAGCTACTGTGTGGACATGAAGAGTTCTTAAAAGAAGTTGCTGAATTAGGTATTGGTGAAATGCATGATTCCCGGATCAGTAATCTCAGGAAAATTAAAGAGATCGATTCGGATACGATGACTACTTATATCAAGCCCCCGCCTAAGGATATTATTGAATCGGTGGTGAAGTATGCCGATGCAAGCCTGAATACGGAGCTTTCTACCCTGCATGCTCTCTCCGAAGAAGCAAAAAAGCAGGATAAAGTACATAAGGTTATTATAATGATTGAGATGGGGGACCTGCGGGAGGGAGTAGTCCGGGAAAACCTGATTGGATTTTACGAAAAGGTATTTAAGCTGACCAATATAGAAGTGATTGGTATTGGGACCAATCTGAATTGCATGCACGGGGTTATGCCCGATGAAGATAAGCTCATTCAATTATCACTGTATAAACAGATTATTGAGCTTCAATTTGACAAAACCATTCCATTGGTTTCCGGTGGGACTACTGTAACTATTCCATTACTATTAAGAAATCAATTACCCAGCGGTATCAATCACTTTCGGGTAGGAGAAGCGCTATTCTTTGGCAAGGACCTTTTTGCGGACGGTACGATAGAGGGAATGCACAACGACGTGCTGGAACTCTATACCCAGATTATTGAAATATCGGAAAAGCCCAAAGTTCCGACTGGGGAGATAGGAAAAGACCCTCAGGGTAAAACCGTTGAAATTAATGAAGACGATTATGGGAAAACATCCTACCGGGCCATTCTGGATCTCGGTTACCTGGATATTAATCCGGATCATCTGATTAATGTAGAGGATGATGTAGAAATTGTTGACGCGAGTTCGGATATGCTAATCCTGGATGTGGGAGATAATACGTCCGGTTATGAAGTGGGCGACTTTATACGGTTCCGGATGAAATATATGGGAGCGTTGGGGATTATGAACTCAGATTATATAGATAAAATCGTTGAATAACATTTGTTAAGCACATTTCTATTACTGAATCAGTTTTAAAAATCGTTAGCCAAAAATAAAAAAGCCCGACCTAACGGCCGGGCTAAAAGTGAATAGGTAAGCCTTTGCTTATTCAGTACTGGTATTGGCGATGCCTATGACTCCGCATCCCATGCGTGGACCTGCGGCACCGGTAGGCTGAGATTCTAAGTCGTCTTCTCCGCCATGGATAACAATTCCGCGACCAATAATGCTATTGGAACCGTTCAATTCAATAGTGGAGTCTACATAGTTCTTCGTAGCTATTCCATCTTCGTTGGCTTCGATATTCCCCATATCTCCAACATGTCGGGATTCTGCATCAGGACCTGCATGGTCATTGCCTTCCGGGTTATAGTGGCCTCCGGCAGAGGTTCCGTCAGCGGCGGTACAGTCGCCATACTGATGAATGTGGAATCCATGGTTCCCTTGTTCAAGTCCTTCTATTTCAGCTTCAACACGAACCCCGTCGTTTGTTTGGCTAAAAGTAACGGTTCCAGAAGCACTGTTCCCTTCGGTGGGATGAACAACAGCTACTGCCTTGGTATAGTCCGTGGTTACTTCTACCGTGTCAGTAACGGTTTCCTGGGTTTGTTGCTGTTCAGTACCTTGCTGAGCACAGCTGACAGCAAAGGTCATTAAAAAGAATCCTATAGCATATTTAGTGAATAATTTTATCATGGTATATTCTTTAAGGTTTAATTAAAACTTACTCTATGTAACAGCTAAGCTTTTTATAACATTCGATGCGTGGTTAAACTCCAAGCATCGGAGGATATAAATACCATCTTTTTTATTTCTGAACAAATTTTATCATAGGTTTAAGTAATATTTCCAACGTATACTAATCTAAAAAATAAACTTTATCTTATTTTAAATGACTGATAAGAGAAAACCTCTTTTTCATCTTGCATTTCCAGTAGCTGATCTTCAGGAAACCCTTACTTTTTATCGCGATGTGCTTGGATGTGAAACCGGACGAAGTTCAGACCAGTGGATTGATTTCGATTTTTGGGGACACCAGGTGGTTGCACATCTTAGCCCGGATGAGGCGGGCAAGTCCAGTATGAATGAGGTAGACGGACATGCTGTGCCGTCCAAACATTTTGGATTAATTCTGGAATGGGAACAATGGGAGGAACTAGCCGAAAGGTTGCAGGAAAAAGGTGTCAATTTCATTATTGAACCTTATATCCGTTTTGAAGGCCAGCCTGGGGAGCAGGCAACCATGTTTTTTAAGGATCCGAGTGGTAATGCACTGGAATTCAAGGCATTTCGGAATGAAGACCAGATTTTTGCCAGTTAGCATTTGACTTATAAAAGCTGTCGATAATTTGCTTTTCATCGTCGTTTCAAATTTATCCCGCCGCAGATGCTCCTCCATCGATCGTATAGACAGATCCGGTTGTCCAGGCAGATTCGTCACTGGCCAGGAAAAGAATAGTACGGGCTACATCTTCAGGGGAACCGACTTTTTTCATAGGCAGTGCTTCCGGTACTTCTTCAAGAACGGTATCCGGGTTAGGGAAAGCTACTGCCGAACTTTCATAGAGATCGGTTTGTACGGGACCCGGTTGCACTAAATTGATGCGAATGTCTGGGGCATAGTCAACGGCGGCCTGCCGTACCAAAGCCTCAACGGCTCCTTTTGAGGCGCAGTAAGCGGCATGATTTGGAAAGCCCTTATGAGCTGCGACAGACCCTGTTACGACAATACTTCCAGTAGCATCGTTATGTTTCATTTCCGGAATAGCCGCACGCATTAAGTAAAATACGGCGTTTAAGTTCGTATCTAATGTTTGGTGCCAGGAGTCTTCCTCAACTTCGGTTATGGAACCTAGACCGAGTATTCCCGCGTTGGGAATAAGTATATCCAGGCGGCCAAATTCTTCAATCGTTTTTTCAACAAGCTGGTTATTTGCCTCGGGCTTCCGAATATCTGCTGGTATAAATATGGCCGATCCTCCTTGTTGGGAAATAATTTTTACTACTTCTTTGCCCAGCTGATTATTCCGGCCGTTGACAACCACTTTTGCTCCTTCTTTAGCAAAGAGTTCGGCGGTTGCCCGTCCCATACCACGAGTAGCCCCGGTAATAATGGCCACTTTGTCATCTAATTTTCCCATAGACTATTGACTAAATTATATATTCATGCACTTCGTCATTTTGAAGCGAACTCCTCTTCGATTTCACTGATTTCCATGGCTAATTCCTCCCATTCAGCATAGGTTTCTACCAGCTCGGCCTTGAGCTTCTCATATTCCATGGATATTTCTTTAACCTGTCCCTCATCGTCATAGAAATCAGGTTCGGCCATTTTCTCCTCAATTTCGTTTTTACGGCTTTCCATTTTCTCAATTTCTTTTTCCAAGGGCGCTATTTTCTTTTTTAGCGGCTTTAGCCGGTTATATTTTTCTTGCCTTTTTTGGGCTGCGATACGCCGTTCTTCCTTTCTCGATAAGCCGTTGTTCTGGCTGTTTGATGATGTATCCCGATTATCATCATTCTGTTCTTCTCTTTCTTCCACCTTTTCGAGGTAGTAGGAAACATTACCTAAAAATGTGTTGGTGGTTTGTGGACGTACCTCCAGTACTTTATCGACAATAGGATCGAGAAAATCACGATCGTGAGAAACGATCATAAAGGTTCCCTCATATTGCTCGAGCGCCTGTTGAAGAATCCGCTTGGATTGCATGTCCAGGTGGTTGGTCGGTTCATCAAAAATCAGGAAATTGGCCGGTCGCAACAACATCCGTGCAAGCGCTAAGCGACTTTTTTCTCCACCTGAAAGAACCGATACTTTTTTAAAGACGTCATCCCCCTGAAAGAGAAAGCAGCCCAAGATTGTCCGCAAGCGGGTTTCTTTGGCATGAGGGTCCGCTTCACGCATAATTTCAAACACGGTTTTGTCAAGATCCAGTTCATCGGCCTGATGCTGGGCGAAGTAACTCGTGGTTACATTATGGCCGGGTTCTCGTTTACCATCAGTGGCTTCTTCAATTCCTGCCATGATGCGGATTAACGTTGATTTACCCGCCCCATTGGGACCGACTACCGCAATTTTATCTTGGCGATCGATTGTATATGAGAGATTCTCGAATACTATATTGTCGCCATACTGTTTGCGGATATTCTCTAGTTTCATGACAACAGCCCCGCTTCGTTCGGGTGGTGGGAACTCAAAGGTAATTTCTTCTTCCCTTTCATCCAGCTCTATTTGGTCCATTTTTTCCAGCCGCTTGATGCGGCTTTGCACCTGCGCCGCTTTGCTGGCATTGTACCGGAATTTGTCAATAAAATCTTGTATCTCCTTGATTTGCTTCTGTTGATTTTCATACGCCTTGCGTCGATGTTCCATCCGTTCGGCATGCTTTTCCCGGTAATAGTCATAATTCCCGGCATAATCCAGCAGTTTCCCATGATCGAGCGCGAGGGTTCGATTAGTAACTTTATTGAGAAATGCTTTATCGTGAGAGACAAGAATAACGGCTCCTTCATAGTTCTGTAAGAACTGCTCAATCCAGCGCAGGGAATCAATGTCCAGATGATTGGTTGGCTCATCAAGGAGAAGGTACATAGGTCGCTGTAACAATAACTTAGCCAATGCAATACGCATGAGCCATCCCCCGCTGAACTCGGTAGTCATTCGATTAAAGTCATCGGTGGAAAACCCGAGTCCCATAAGTACCTTTTCAATATCTGACTGCAGCGTATAGGCCCCAGACTGTTCAAGCTTGCTCTGATATTTTCCCAGCTGTTCCATGGTCTTTTTATATTCAGGGGATCCGGTATCCATGGTGGATATTTTTTGCTGAGTTTCCTGCACCTTTTTTTCGAGTTTGCGAATGCCTGCAAATGCGCTTTCGACCTCTTCATAAACGGTACGATTGGGATCAGGATCAACACCATCTTGGGGAAGATAACCGATGGTAGCAGCCTGAGACTTTTTTATGGTACCTTCATTCGGTTCAATTTCTCCAGCAATTATTTTAAGTAAGGTCGACTTACCCGCCCCGTTGGGTCCGACCAGACCTATACGATCACCGGGATTAATAAGAGCATTAACTTCTTGAAGTAAGGGTTCCCCTCCAAAGGAAAGAGATATATTATTTAATGAAAGCAAGACATTGATTTTCTTAACATTTTTGAAGGTCTAATATAACCAACACAGCGGTAGGCCTAAATCTGTTTTTAAATTTTTATACCTTCTTCTTTTTATAAAGAGACTTATGTCCTATTTTTGATCTATGGGTTTACTGATTTTTTATTTGTTACTTGCTATTGGCGTCTCTTTCCTTTGTTCAATGTTAGAAGCAGTCTTGCTCTCGGTAAGTCATTC
>CAYXVW010000027.1:0-17024 GCA_964468695.1 uncultured Balneolaceae bacterium
TTTTGTAAGGAATCCCTCCTCTTCTTTAGGAAAAAGATCAAAAATAATCTCAGTAACAATGAGATCAAGAACAGCATCTCCTAAAAACTCCAGTCGTTCATACGAATCCGTGGGACTATAATTATCATCCGCCAAAGTAGATCGATGGCGTAATGCCCGGATATAGATATGAGGATTTTCAACGGGGACTTCAGTAATTTTCTGAAGTTTATCCACTCTTTTTTTGTGCTCAGGGGATAGCGGTTCTTCGGATTGAAAAAGAGCCCTAAGCTTTTCGAACATACTTATTCTTCAAACTTTTTAAATACAAGAGTAGTATTATGGCCTCCAAACCCAAAAGCATTATTTAAGGCATAATCAACATCACGGGCGACGGCTTCATTAGGCGTGTAGTTTAGATCACACTCCGGATCGGGTGTCTCATAATTGATAGTCGGTGGAATCATACCATGATAGGTTGAAAGCATTGTCGCCAAAGCTTCCAAAGCACCTGCAGCACCGAGTGCATGCCCTGTCATCGATTTTGTTGAATTGTGGTTGATCTTATAAGCATGATCTCCAAACACTTTTTTAATGGAGTTTGTCTCAGCGATATCTCCCAGAGGTGTTGATGTTCCATGCATATTTATATGATCTACATCCTCCGGCTTTATTCCGGCAGAATCCAATGCCCTGTTAATCGCTAAGATAACCCCTTCTCCATCCGGATCGGGTGCGGTAATGTGGTGGGCATCCGCCGAAAAACCGTATCCAACCAGTTCTCCATATATACGGGCACCACGCTCTTTAGCATGTTCATATTCTTCTAAAAACATAATGCCGGAACCTTCCCCTAATACAAACCCATCTCTATCTTTATCAAATGGTCGGGAGGCCCCTTTTGGGTCGTCATTTCTACTAGACATTGCTCGCATAGAAGTAAACCCCGCGACTCCAATCCGGGATACGGGAGCTTCCGAACCACCGGAAATTGCCATATCGCACTGACCGCTTTTAATAGAATCGTACGCTAAGCCGATATTATGGGAGCCCGTTGCACAGGCAGAAACAGCACAAAAGTTTGGCCCTTTGAAGCCATATTTAATAGAAATCTGTCCCGCAACCATGTCGGGTATGAGCATAGGAATGAAGAAAGGAGAAACTCCTCGCGGTCCATGTTCATGGAAAGAGATAGATTGATCATAAAAGGTGATCATACCACCGATACCGGTTCCAACAATAACAGCCACACGATCCTTATCGATATCTTCGAGATCTAAGCCGGTATCCTGAATCGCTTCTTCGGCAGCAATAAGCGCATATTGACAAACTTTGTCTAAACGTCGTGCTTCCTTGCGATCAAAATAGTCCTCCTCGTTATAATTCTCGATTTGGGCTGCAAACTTTGTTGTAAAATCCTCAGTATCAAAATGTTCTATGGGCTGAGCCCCACTCTTTCCGGAAATTAATCCATTCCAGAAATCCGGTGCCGTCTTACCTACTGGGGTAAGGGCACCGATTCCGGTAATGACTACTCTTCTATTGGACATGCTAATAGCTTAGCGTGTAAGATTTATGAATACAGTATATTACTATACTTTTTCTTGCAAATACTCAATAGCATTACCTACTGTTGCAATATTTTCGGCATCTTCATCAGGAATGCTGATATCGAATTCTTTTTCAAATTCCATAATGAGTTCCACGGTATCCAAAGAATCCGCACCAAGATCGTTCGTAAAATTAGCTTCGTGCGTAACTTCTTCTTCGTCAACACCTAATTTATCAACGATAATGGCTTTTACTTTTGACTCAACATCTTGTGACATAATGACTATTATTTAGCTTAAATTTATGTTTATGATATAATTCAAATCTACCTGCTTAACTAAAGCATGGGCAGAAAATACAATTTAAATTATTAAAAATACACTTTCTGTACAGCTTACTTAATTCTTTACATTGCCATACCGCCATCTACCCGAATAATTTCTCCGGTAATGTACGAACTTAGATCTGAAGCTAAAAATGCTACCGTTTGTGCAACTTCATCAGCATCACCGGGACGTCCCAATGGTGTTTCACCTTTAATTGCTTCTAGAAGTTTATCATCCAGTTCATCGGTCATTTCAGTAGTAATATAGCCCGGTGCAACTACATTCGCACGAATACCACGGGATGCCAGTTCTTTTGCATAAGATTTTGTGAATCCTATAATTCCTGCTTTTGATGCCGCATAGTTACTTTGACCGGCATTTCCACTTATTCCTACAACGGAACTAATATTAATGATAGATCCGCCCCGATTGCGCATCATCGGTTTAGCTGCAGCTTTACTATAGTTAAAAATACTTTTTAAATTAGTATCAATAACCTGATCCCATTGTTCCTCACTCATTCGCAAGATCAAATTATCACGGGTAATACCGGCATTATTTACTAAAATATCCAATTTATCCCAATCTGAAGTTATTTCATCTATCACTTCTCCTGCTTTCTCAAAACTCACGGCATCTGCTTGCAAGGCCTTAGCCCGCTGTCCCTTGGATTCAATGTCTTCTTTCACTTCGTTTGCAGCGTCCACAGAATGAGCATAAGTAATAGCTACATCTGCTCCCAAATCAGCAAGTACAAGTGCAATAGCACGCCCAATTCCTCGACTACCTCCGGTAACCAAGGCTGTTTTTCCTTCTAATGTTAAACTCATAAGCTCATAAATTTATTGATGACCATTTATTTCTACATCGTCCAGTGTTCGCTTCACCAATCCCTGGAGCACATTCCCCGGCCCCACCTCTACAAAAGAATTAGCACCATTTTCATGCATATTCACTAAAGTTTGGGTCCATAATACGGGATTCAACAACTGATTAAGTACGTTTGATCTGATTTCTTGGGGATTAGTAGTGGGTTCTGCCGTATAGTTGCTATAAATAGGACATGTTGGCTCATTAATAGATAACTTTTCCAAACTTTCTTTTAATCCGTCATAAGCCGGCTGCATTAGCGAAGAATGAAAGGCTCCACTTACCGGCAATATTTTGGCTAGCCTGCATCCTTCTTCCTTCAACAATTCTACGGCCTTTTCAACAGCCTCTACATCACCTGAAATTACAATTTGTCCGGGACAATTATAGTTTGCCGCTATAACTTCCTTACCTAATTGCTTGGCAGCCTGTTCACAAATTTGTTCCACTACTTCATCATCCATGCCAATAACAGCGGCCATCGTACCTGGGTTTTCTTCTCCCGCCTGCTGCATAAGCTCACCCCGTTTGCGAACAATCCGCAGGGCATCCTCAAATGATACTGCTCCACATGCAACCAAGGCAGAAAATTCGCCAAGACTATGTCCCGCAACCATATCAGGACTGGCATCTAATGTATTATATAGAGCTATGGAGTGTAAGAAAATAGCTGGTTGTGTAAATTCCGTTTGCTTGAGTTTATCTGCAGGTCCCTCAAACATAATAGTTTTAAGGTCAAAACCTAATACTTCATTGGCCCGATCTATGTAATGAGCAAATTGTTCATTTTGTTGATAGTGGGCTTGTCCCATACCAACAGATTGAGAACCTTGTCCAGGAAATATATAAGCAGTACTCATTATTCTTCCCCCCATTTCATATAAATTGATCCCCATGTATAGCCGCCACCAAAGGCTGCAAGGACCAGATTATCACCATAATTTAATTTATTTTTCCAATCGTATAAACAGAGTGGAATAGTTGCAGCAGTCGTATTGCCGTACTTATCAATATTAACCATTACCTTTTCGCTATCAAGTCCCATACGATTAGCTGTTGCATCAATAATTCTCAAATTCGCCTGATGGGGTACCAGCCAAGCTATATCATCGGCCGTAAGGTCGTTCTTTTCCATTATCTCGGCCGAAACATCAGCCATGCCTACCGTCGCCTTTTTAAATACCGTACGCCCGTCCTGTTTTGCATAATGGAGTCGCTCCGCTACTGTATCCTGGGAAGCCGGGTTTAAACTCCCTCCTGCAGGCTGATAAAGAGTTCCATTAGTATCTCCCTCCGTATGATGTATATAATCAATAATGCCAGTCCCATCCTCCGAGGATTCCAATAAAACAGCTCCGGCTCCATCTCCAAATAAAATGCAGGTTGATCGGTCGGTATAGTCTACAATAGAACTCATCTTATCGGCTCCGACAACCATTACTTTATCTGCTCTACCCGACTCAATCATATTGGCACCGGTCGAAAGTGCGAATAAAAATCCGGAACAAGCAGCTGAGAGATCAAATCCATATGCATTATCCGCCTCAATCTGTTCCTGAACTAAACAGGCCGTTGCAGGAAAGAGATAGTCGGGAGTCACTGTTGCTACGATAATAACATCTATCTCATCGGCATCGATGCCACGTCGCTCTATGGCTTCTTCTGCTGCTTTTGCCCCCATAAATGCGGTAGCTTTATCTTCATCTTTCAGGATCCTCCGTTCCCTAATACCCGTACGAGTACGAATCCATTCATCATTAGTATCCACCATTTCTTCAAGATCACCGTTTGTTAACCTGTGCTCAGGCAAATAGTGACCTACAGATGTAATTCCTGCCAGTTTTCTTTCCGCCATGTAAGGGGTTTATTTAATTAAGAGATGCTACAATTTTTTCATTGATATTGTGCTCGAGGCATTTCGCAGCATTCAATATCATGTTTTTCATTGCACGGGGTTTACTACTTCCATGTCCCACCATACTAAGTCCATCAACTCCTAGAAAAGGTACCCCGCCTACCCTATCCGGATTAAATTCTTCCAGGGAACTTTTGAGAACCTGTCCTACTACTTTTGATTCTTCGGGCCCTAAATTTAGCTTCTTTATACCTTTTTTAAAGAAAATCTCAAGAGCTTCCGGTATGGATTCACCAAACTTTAGTAAAATATTTCCAATAAGTCCGTCACACAAAAATATATCTGCCTTTGCATCAAAGATATCCCGTCCTTCAATGTTTCCGGCAAAGTTAGGTAACTTAGCTAGTGCTTCATGAGCCTCTTTTAAATCCTCTGTACCCTTGCCTTTTTCTTCTCCTACATTAAGAAGTCCAACTTTAGGGTCTTCAATGCCCATAATCTCATGAGCATAAATTGAACCCATTTGAGCAAATTGAACATACATTTCCGAGCGAACTTCCAAATTCGCTCCCACATCCATCATTAGCCTTAATCCTTGGATGGTTGGATAGACAGCGGCAATAGTGGGCCGGGAAACTCCTTTTAATTTACCTAATAGGAAAGTAGATGCCGCCAAAAGAGCACCCGTATTCCCGGCACTGACGAAGGCATCACACTTACCCATTTTATGCATGCCCAGTCCCGAAACGATAGAAGAGTTTTGTTTGGTTTTAACCGCCTGGGCAGGCGATTCATTCATTCCAATAATCTCAGGGGCGTGCTGTATCTTTATACGCTGAGAATCATAATCATAATTAGAGAGTTCCTCTTCAATTATGTCCTCAGGTCCGACCAAAATAAGATTAAGATCAGGCAACTTTTCAGCGGCCTGAACAGCACCTTTTACCGGACTCTGCGGATAAAAATCCCCACCTACGGCATCAACAGCAATAACCATGGATTATTGAATTAAGATAAAATTATTTATTTACGTTCAATACCTGTCGACCGCGGTAGTATCCGCATTCTGTGCACACATGATGGTATTTGTGATATGCACCACAATTACTGCATTCGGCAAGAGTGGGTTCAGCAATTTTGTGATGTGAACGCCGCTTATTTGTTCGTGAAGAAGAATGTCTACGCTTTGGATGTGCCATTATCTATTATAATAGTGTTTCTGTTAATTCTTAAGTTTTTTCAATTTCTCCCAGCGGGGATCAATGTTATCGGAATCAGATTCATCCGGGATATCCCCAAACTTTTTGGTTTCAAATTCTTTGGGAGCTCCATCCTCATCAATAAACTTAGGATGCAGCTTTTTTATCGGAATATTCAGTAAGATTGTATCTCTTACTTCTTCCTCAATACTGAGGGTATTTGACGAGAAATTAAACCGGCGAACGGCCCCGTCTTCATTTTCCGTTTCTTCCTGTACATCAACTTTAAAGAGAACTTCATAGTCAGATGCTATCGGCTGAATATACTCCTCAAGGGAACGATCACATACCAATTCCACATCGGCATCTACATGAAAGTTCACCCGAATAAAATGGAGAGTCCGATAGAACTTGAGATCTATCTGTCCCCCTTTAAATTCATAAGGAGCCAGATCCAATACTTCGTCCGGCAGGTCGACTGTTCGCCGACTTTCTCCTTCGGGTATCTCAACTATGTTAAATTCAAGTTTTGACATAACTTTTACAGCTTGCAAAGTTATGAATATTTGGCTTTACCTGCAATCAATTAAACAAGCCAAATAAACGCTGTTCAATGAGTTCAATAATTCGCCCTAAATCTTCATTACTGTTTACAAAATCGAGATCATCGGTATCAATAATTAGCTTTTCATGGGGATAACGGTCGATCCAGTCTTCGTATAAACGATTTAATCGTTCTAAATATTCGATACGAATAGTATTTTCATAATCCCTTCCCCGTTGCTGAATTTGCTTAACCAAGGTTGGAACTTGTGCACGAATATAGATCAGTAGTCCCGGAGGATTGAGATAATGGGCCATTTCTGTGAAGAGTGCCTGATAGTTTTCAAAGTCCCGGTCGCTCATTAACCCCATCTCATGCAGGTTTTTAGCAAAAATCTCTACATCCTCGTATATCGTTCGATCCTGTACAAAACGTCCTGGTCGCTGAAGCATCTGTTTTTGATGTCTAAAGCGACTGGAAAGAAAATATATCTGCAGATTAAAACTCCATCTCCGCATATCGTCATAAAAATCGGACAAATAAGGATTATCATCTACCGATTCATAAAATGGTTCCCAGCCAAAATGTTTAGCGAGCAATCCCGTTAGAGAAGATTTACCAGCACCTATATTACCAGCAATGGAGATGAACTTTAGTTCATCGTCTGACACTTCTTCCGTAATAGGATGATGTTCACTTTCTGCCATTAGACTACTTCTTTCCCAATAATTTGTACATTTCTTTTTTGTAAAACTCCACACCCGGTTGATTGAACGGGTTGACTCCCAAACAATAGCAATAAATTGCGGTCATAAGTTCAAAAAAGTAAATAAACTCACCAAGATGCTGGGCATTTAACTCTTGCATTCTGATTACAATGCACGGTACTCCTCCTTCGTAATGAGCCTGCAAAGTTCCCTCCAAAGCCTGGGTATTGACCTCATGAAAAGAGCGGCCGCTTAAATAATTTAAGCCGTCATGGTTTTGTTTATCTTCATCAATTATAATATGATCATCCTCCTTCTCTACCTGGATAAAAGTCTCCATTAAATTACGGGGCCCTTCCTGGACAAACTGCCCTAAGCTATGTAAATCCGTTGAATAAACCGCCTTTGCGGGAAACATCCCTGTTCCGTCTTTCCCTTCACTTTCACCCAGCAGTTGCTGGAGCCAACCACACAAAGCGTTTAGCTGAGGCTCAAATGTTGTAAACAGATCCGTAACGGTTCCTTTCTCATGTAATGCGTGCTTAATTGCCGCATATTCCAGAACTTCCTGTGGATCTTCCTCCAGCTGCTCGTACTGCGATACGGCCTCATAAAACAAAGATCGAATATCGATACCCGCTATTGCAATAGGTAAGAGGCCTACTGGCGTGAGCACAGAAAACCGTCCTCCGACATCCTCCGGAATCACAAACTTCTGATATCCATGTTCTTCAATAAGAGCATTTAGCGCACCACCTGTTGCACTAGTGGTACAAATAATCCGGTCACCAACATCTTCAAACCTATCCTCCATCCAATTACGTAAAACTCGAAATGAGAGGGCCGTCTCCAGCGTTGTTCCAGACTTTGAAATCACATTTAAATACACACTTTTGGACTCTCCCTCACTATTAGGCTTTTCCAGATATTGGATAAGCTGCTCGAGATATTTACCACTGAGGTGGTGTCCCGCAAACAAGATTTCCGGACCTTCACTTCCAAAAAAAGAGGATAATGCGTCAATAACGGCACGAGACCCAAGATAAGAGCCTCCGATACCGCAAACCACAAATACATCTGCTTCTGATCTAATAGCAGAGGCCAGACTATCTAACTCCTCCAGTATGGCATCATTGGGATCCGTTAGCATCTTTCGCCATCCCAACCATTCTGCTCCTTCCCCACTTCCTTGCTTAATTAATTGGAAAGACTGCTCAGCTTTAGCGTAACTTTCTTCGTACTCATTATCCTTCAAAAAAGACCGAGCACGACTATAATCAGCTTTTATCATTTTATCATTAAAATTTTTCGTAATTGTCTATTCAACTTCTATATTTTTGTTGCTCAAAGGTATTGTAAATGACGGGAGTATAAAACCTGAATAATTATTAAATTTCAACTTTTATTTACCGCTGCATCTAAAGCTATTTAATTTTTTATCAAATGATAGATTCTCAGTTGCAAGAACTTACTTCCTTTAATCGGAAGAAGAAAAAAAATCTTCGGCAGATTACTCGTCCAGTAGCGGATGAACTCTCGGAATTCAGGCATTTTTATAAAGATGCCCTTCGAACTGATGTGTTTGTGCTCGATAAAATTGTGCAATACCTCCTTCGCCAAAAAGGAAAAGAACTCCGACCTACCCTCGTATTTATGTCGGCCCGGTTATTTGGAGAACCTACAACCAGAAGTCATGTAGCAGCAACCATGATAGAGCTGTTGCATACTGCGACCCTCATTCATGATGATGTAGTTGATGAAGCTGATATACGTCGGGGTTTTTTAAGTATAAACAAAGTCTGGAATAATAAAGCCGGAGTGCTGCTAGGAGATTTTTTACTTTCCAAAGGACTGCTCATTGCTCTGGATTATGACGAGTTTAAACTATTAAAAGTACTTTCTAAAGCCGTAGAAAGTATGAGCGAAGGAGAATTACGGCAGTTTAAGGCAGCCCGACTTTTTAATATGGATGAAGACTACTATTTCAAAGTCATCTCTGAAAAAACAGCCAGCCTTATTGCTGCCTGCTGCGAATGTGGGGCTATTTCTACAACGGATAATGTGGATTATCATCAAAAGATGCACGCCATTGGAATGAATGTGGGTATTGCATTTCAAATACGTGACGACCTTTTTGATTACGGTGTGGATGATATTGGCAAACCCAAACGAAATGATATTCGTGAACGCAAAGTTACCCTGCCCTTTATAAAAGCCCTGGAAAACGCCTCCATAACAGAAAAGATTCATATCCGGCATCTAATGCGGAAACGGAATAAGAAACAATCCGATATCGATAAAATTGTCTCATTTGTTCACGAAAAAGGGGGAATTGAGTATGCGCAATCAATAATGAAGGAATATGCCTCGAAGGCACTCTCGGAATTAGAGACGCTTCCAATGTCCAAGGACCGACAAGCTTTTGAGGACCTTATTGAGTTTATCATCAGCCGAAAAAAATAAGCGGCCTGTCAGATGGACCTATCCACTATTTCGCCTCCAGTCTTGTTTCTCTCGGATGTACACTTTGGAGGATTTTCAGATCAGGAGAACCACCGAATAGAAACCGAACTTATCCAGTTAGTAGATTATTGTGAACAAAAATCTATCCAAATTTTCATACTGGGAGATCTATTCGACTACTGGATGGAATTTCCCAATTATATCCCCTCCTATGGGAATACGCTTCTCGATCGGTTTGAAGCATATAATCGTAATATCGCTCCCATTCCCTATATAACAGGTAATCATGATCACTGGACCTACGGTCATCTTGCAGATCGGGGATTCAAAATCACTCATGAATACTTCCAATGCTCACTGGGTCAAAAAAAACTCATGCTTTTACATGGAGATGGTTTAGCGGATAACCGTTTTGACCTTCCCAGACCTTTAATGCACAGAATACTGCGCAATTCCTTTTTTCTGAAATGTTATCGGGCTATATTTAATGGTTCTACCGGGTTGACGCTAATGAAATACTTCTCCCGTTTTAACAGAAAGCTCGATGATCCTGAAACTCATAAAGAATTGCTTTCTAACTGGGCAAAAGCTCAGTTACAGAAAAGTGATTTCGATTTAATAATTTCTGGTCACGATCATATACCCCGTCGGGAACAATATGACTTCGGAAGCTATATAAATTTAGGTACCTTTTACAAGCACCGTACTTTGGCCCTTTACAATAATTCAGCCATTAAACTCGTTTGTTGGGAGCCTGAAACACATTCTCTTAAACCATTTTGAGTCAAAAATTAAATGAGTAACTCAGACTTTGACAATGAAATGGATCGTTATTTCAACGATCCGGAATACCGCCGGCAAAAGGCATCAAAAGATAATTCTGGCCACTCAGGTTATAAAGATTGGTTCTCCTTTAACTGGAATAAAAATGATTTTGTTAAGTGGACAACCATTGCTGGTGGTATAACCGTTATCTTGTTTACCGGTTTTCTTATTTTTCTTTTTTCGGGACTCCCTTCAGTATCCGAACTTGAAAACCCTCAAACAGCTATTGCCTCCGAAGTTAAAAGTCGCGACGGCGTTGTTTTAGATCGTTTTTATACGGAAAACCGTACGTATGTACCCTATGAAGATATATCCCCCCATGCTATTAATGCATTAATAGCCACTGAAGATCACCGATTTTACGAACATTGGGGTATAGATATGATCCGAACCCTATCCGTACCCTGGCATCTGCTGAACGGACGGATACAAGGGGGGTCTACTATTACCCAACAGCTGGCAAGAAACCTATATAAGAAGATCGGCCGCGAATTTTCGATCATCAGGAAACTGCGCGAAATGATAACTGCCATTGAAATAGAGGGCAATTATACTAAGCGCGAAATTATCGAAATGTATTTGAACACGGTTGAATTTCCGAATAGTGCTTTTGGAATACAATCTGCTGCATATACTCATTTTGGCAAAACAGCTAAAGAGCTTACGGCTCCTGAAGCCGCAATACTCATTGGTTCTTTGAAAGGAGTTTATCTTTATAATCCTCGCGTAAATCCTGAGAATGCTATTTCTCGCCGCAATACGGTGCTCATGCTCCTCAATGAACGAGGATTTCTTGATAATACCGCCTATAGCCAGCTTTTAGAACAACCCCTGCAATTAGATTATCATCCTCCTTCTAAAGCCGGAAGTGAAAGCAAGTATTTTGGTCAATATGTCAGACAACAAATAGAAGGTTGGGCTGAAGAAAATGGCTATAATCTTAATACCGATGGGCTTACGATCTATACCACTATTGATTCACGGTATCAAAAATATGCTCAACAGGCCGTAGAGACTAAGCTTGATTCTCTGCAGTCGATATTCGTGGATGAATGGACCTCCTCAAATGGGGAATTTATGGATATCTTTTGGCAGCGATATCCTCAATTCTTACCCAGTTTTATTCGGGAAACCGATCGTTTTAAAAATGGGTTTTCCAAATATGACACTGATCAATCCTCGGTGGTTATGGAAAAACTAATGGCAGATGAAGCTTTTGTGGACTCCGTCAAGCGCGCTAAAATGCGATTAGAAGCAGGTTTTGTAGGGATTGATCCCAAAACGGGCGAAATCCTGTGCTGGATAGGCGGATCCGACTATGGCGATGTTCAGTTCGACCATGTCTACCAGTCCGAACGACAAGCCGGATCAACTTTTAAGCCCTTTGTATATACCGTGGCTATTGATAATGGGTATATGCCATATCACAGATTCTCCAAGTATCCTCATAAATTTGTTCAAAAAAACGGTACGGTTTGGGCTCCGAAAGATCCGAGTGTTCCCGAAGGGCCAGACATGCTGCCTTTACGGCAAGGACTGGCACGGAGCTTAAATAATGTGACGGTGGGACTGTTACCTGAAATTGCCGGAGCTCCCAATACAAACCGTGTTGAAGATTTAATGCCTGCCGCACGAAAGATAAAGCAGATGGCTGAAAATATGGGTATTGACCTCTCGGATGAACGGGTATTCCCCTCTATAGCCCTTGGAACAGCGGAAGTATCGCTGTTAGAATTAACCAGCGCCTATACCACTTTTGCTAATCAAGGAGTACACAATGAACCAGTGGCAATTACCCGCATTGAGGACAAGTCGGGCAACGTTATTAAAGAATATCAGCCGGAGTTTCAGCAGGAAGCAATAAGTCCTGAGACAGCATATATCATGATCGATATGATGCGCGGAGTTATACGGGGCGGTGAAGGTTACTATGGAACCGGCGTACGCCTGCAAAGCACTTATAATATTCGACAGGATATTGCCGGAAAGACTGGGACCACTCAGAATGCAGCAGATAACTGGTTTATGGGAATGACCCCTCATATTGTAATGGGAGCCTGGGTGGGCGGTGCCGACCGAACTATCCGTTTCCCCGAAACCAGCAGAACCGGACAAGGAGCCCGTACAGCCCTTCCAATGGTAGGTCGATTCATGAACCTTGCTTCATCCGATCCCGACGCTCCCTGGAGTTATGAAGCATTTGAACCCCCACCAGGTTTCGTAATGCCGCAGGAAGGTGCCGGAAATAACGGTAATAACACAGGTACTGGTCGAATTGACTGGTAAGGTAATAATAGGACGTTACTTTAAGTTTAGGTGATGGTGATACGTCCTGATCCTGAGTTAATACAATACGAGAAAAGCTGGACTCCAAACAAAGATCTTAAATAATAAAAAAGGCGATCCCTCAATCAATGTGAGATCGCCTTGCTTTCTTAGATATATAGAAAATAAATAACCAGCTGACTTACTGTGTCGACACAGTTACATCAGCCGCTAGTTTAATACGGTTTTCTGCCCTTTCCAAAGCTTTTTTAGCCCTTTTCTTATCTATAGAGTCATCTTCCGATGCCGATGAAAGACGTTCCTGTGCTCGTTCTTTTGCAGCTTTTGCACGTTCCACATCAATCTCCTCTACCGGTTCAGCAGCCTCAGCAAGTAAATGAAGGTGGTTATCAACAACTTCTACAAATCCACCGGTGATAGCGAAATGCTGCTCCTCTCCACTAGCTTTGCGAACCACAACTTCACCTACTTCAAGAGTAGACATGATATTGGCATGCAGCGTTTTGACTTCGAAGCTGCCCATTGTCCCGGGGAGCTTAACGCCTGTTACCTCTTCATCCAGAAGCGAACCCTCTGGAGTTAGAATTTGAGCTTTAAAACTGGTCATTTTATTCTGCTGCCTCAGCTTCCTTTTCTTCGGCTAACAATTTTTCTCCTTTTTCTATGGCTTCCTCAATAGTTCCAACCATGTAAAAAGCGTTTTCCGGTAAATGATCAAGCTCTCCGTCCAGAATTTTCTTGAATCCCTTCACGGTGTCTTCAACATTTACAAAAACACCCGGCTGACCAGTAAACTGCTCAGCTACGTGGAAGTTCTGACTCAGGAATCGCTGAATTCTTCGGGCACGGGCTACCACTGTTTTGTCTTCATCAGAAAGTTCATCCATACCGAGAATAGCGATAATATCCTGCAGATCTTTATACTTCTGTAATATCTCAATAACTCCTCGAGCAGTATTATAATGCTCTTCACCTACAATATGGGGATCAAGAATACGGGAAGAAGAGTCAAGGGGATCCACCGCAGGGTAAATACCAATCTGCGTAAGTGCACGGCTTAATACCGTTGTTGCATCAAGGTGGGCAAATGTGGTTGCCGGAGCGGGATCTGTCAAGTCATCAGCCGGTACATAAACCGCCTGTACAGAGGTAATAGATCCGTTTTTAGTAGAAGTAATTCGCTCCTGCAGGTCACCCATTTCCGTAGCAAGCGTTGGCTGATATCCAACAGCTGATGGCATTCGTCCCAGCAAAGCAGAAACTTCAGATCCTGCCTGGGTAAAGCGGAAAATATTATCAATAAAGAACAGAATATCCCGGCTCACCTCATCACGGAAATACTCCGCGATCGTCAGGCCCGAAAGCGCTACACGTGCACGAGCTCCCGGTGGTTCATTCATCTGACCAAATACAAAAGCAGATTTTGATTCTTTAAGGGCATCCTTGTCTACCTTCTCAAGGTCCCAATTCCCTTCCTCAAAAGATTCTTTAAAAGCCTCTCCATAGTCAATAATATCGGCTTCAAGCATTTCACGGATCAAGTCATTTCCTTCCCGGGTACGCTCTCCTACCCCGGCAAATACGGATAATCCACCGTGACCTTTCGCAATATTATTAATAAGCTCCTGAATAAGAACCGTCTTTCCTACTCCGGCACCACCGAAAAGTCCGGTTTTTCCACCCTTAGCATAAGGACAAAGTAAGTCAATAACCTTAATACCGGTTTCAAGCATTTCGGTAGAAGTTGCCAATTCTTTAAACTCGGGAGCAGATCGGTGGATAGGATAAGTCCGGTCTCCTTTAGGTGGCTCAATGCCATCAATTGGTTCTCCAACCACATTAAATACTCTTCCACGAATATCTTCGCCGACAGGCATGGAGATCGGAGCACCAGTGTTAACGACTTCCATTTCCCGAACCAAGCCATCGGTAGAGTCCATCGCAATGGTACGCACACGATTTTCTCCGAGGTGCTGGGCAACTTCCAGATAAAGTTTAGATTTGTCTTCACGTTCAATATAGAGGGCATTTAATACGGGGGGGATGCTTCCCTCATCAAAGTCCACATCCACAACCGGACCAATGACCTGTGCAACGGTTCCTTTATTCATTATCTAATAGTCGATTATAATGAGTTAATTTTGGTAATTTTAGTCGAAATGTTCCATCACTCTGGAAGCGACGAAAGTTAGGCTTTTTCCAAGGAAAAGGCAAAACCAATACATGATCTTTCAAACCAAATTATTTGAATCCAATTACATGAGGTTAATGGGAACTTCTAACAATTTTAACTCTTTATTACATTATGAATATAGCTTGTAGTTGTAACTGTTAAGTTTATAACCTTTATTTAACTTACTATTGTTTTTGAGCATGATTTTTAACCTATATTCATTAGCTATAATCTTCCTTTTTCAACCCTCTTAAAAATATGGTGACGAATATGTCAACTTCATCAACAAATAGATTTCTCAAATCAACGTTTACTGCTTTTGTTGTCAGCCTTTTTTTGCTAATTGGCTCTTCCCCGTTACAAGCGCAGGATCTGGATGTTCCCTATGTGCCTACGCCCGATAACGTAGTTCAAAAAATGTTGGACGTTACCGACGTTAAACCAAGCGACTATGTAATTGATTTGGGGTCCGGCGATGGGCGGATAGTCATCGCCGCTGCAGAACGCGGGGCCAATGGTCATGGAATTGATCTTGATCCAGAACGAATAGAAGAAGCGCGTCAAAATGCAAAAAATGCCGGAGTAGACGATCAAATCCTATTTATAGAAGGCAATCTCTTTGAAACCGATTTCAGTGAAGCGTCCGTAATCACAATGTATCTGCTGCCTTCTGTAAATAAAAAACTACGTCCTGAATTGCTCGATAAGATGCAGCCGGGTACACGCATTGTTTCTCACAGTTTTGACATGGGAGATTGGAAAGCCGATAAAAAACTTACTATTGAAACAGATGGAAGCAGTAGGTCGCATGATATCTATTACTGGATTATTCCTGCAAAAGTAGCAGGTAACTGGAATTTTTCGGCTGACGGAAAAGATTTTGAAATTATTATCACTCAACGATACCAGGAAATTACAGCTTCACTCACTGATCAGGATGGCAATACGTATAAAACAGAAGAACAATTGTTAAGAGGGGATCGCATTACTATAAAAGCCTCGAATGGCAATCAGTTTTATATTTTCAGCGGACGTGTTGAGGGTGATCAAATCCATGGTAGCATGCAGCACCATAATGCAAGTGAAAAAACATTTTCACCCTGGAATGCTACCCGCCAGTAGCTTTTGCATGGGTATGCCAAATAAGTGAGATAGCCATAATTATTTATATCATATGGAAAAGGACTCCCGGGGCCAGCCTCGGCGAATTTTTAATAACTTCAATGCTATCGCCGTCATTATAGGCATTGTTGTTGGTATTGGTATTTTTCGCCTGCCCTCCATGGTTGCCCAAAATGCCGCCTCGGAACTGCACTATCTTAGTTTTTGGATAGCGGGAGGCATTATTTCAATTATTGGGGCACTTTGCTATGCAGAATTAGCCTCTGCCAAACCCGATGCGGGAGGAGAATACTTTTTCCTTACCAAGGCATTTGGTCCGGGAACCGGTTTTCTCTTTTCGTGGGGACGGATGACCGTCATACAAACCGGTTCCATTACCCTTGCAGCTTTTATTTTAGGCGATTATGCCTCTGTCATTTATGATCTCGGAACCCACAGTTCCTCTATTTATGCTGGAATTACGGTTGTTGGTTTGACCACCCTTAATATTATAGGCACCGGCCCCTCAAAAAATGTCCAAACAATTATGACCTCCATAATTGTGGTAGTATTACTATTGGCTGGATTGGCCGGAGTATTAACCGGATTCAGCGCCGAACCGGTACAAGCAGCTTCTGACTCAGGTGTGACTACCTCTGCGGGAGCAGCTATGATATTTGTACTGCTCACTTATGGAGGCTGGAACGAAGGGGTATACCTTTCCGCCGAGATTAAGGATGTACGAAAAAATATTTCCCGCGTACTTCTGTTAAGTCTGGCGACTATTACCGTCCTCTATGTACTCATTAATAGTGCCTATATCCAACTTTTAGGGCTGGAAACCCTACGTAATTCTGATACAATAGGTGTTGGCCTGAGCAATAAAATTATCGGATCCGGCGGATCATTTGCGATGGCGGTCCTGATTGTGATTTCGGCTCTCTCCACAGCAAATGCTACAATTATTACCGGGGCCCGAACCAATTATGCATTGGGGCGTGACTTTCCTCTTTTGAAGTTTCTTGGCCGGTGGAACCACGCTAATAACACTCCCGTTAATGCGTTACTTCTGCAGGGGTTTATTGCTTTCGGACTTGTTATACTGGGCAGTTTTACGCAAGAAGCTGTTTCAACAATGGTTGATT
>CAYXVW010000028.1:0-16788 GCA_964468695.1 uncultured Balneolaceae bacterium
ATATTTTCTTTTCTTTGGATTGCCTTAACAGCCGGATTTGCGGCTTTACTCACTCCTTGTGTATTTCCGATGATTCCACTGACCGTTTCGTTTTTTTCGAAGCAGAAAGAGGGTCAGGGCAGCCGTGCCATTGGTCAGGCTCTCGGTTTTGGGATAGCCATCGTTCTTACTTTTACGATTCTGGGGGCTCTTTTAGCCCTTTTTATTGGAGCATCAGGAGCGAATCAATTTGCAGCAAATCCTTGGGTTAACCTGTTTATAGCTATTATACTTGTGATATTTGCAGTGAGCCTTTTGGGAGCTTTCGAACTACGCCTGCCGTATCAATTAACAAACTGGCTGAATAAAAAAAGCAATGAAAGTTCCGGCGTTATCGGAATTTTATTTATGGCGCTGACAATTAGTGCCGTCTCGTTCTCATGCACAGCGCCGTTTGTAGGAGGAGTTTTGGCCGCTACAGCCGGTGGTGAATGGTTCTATCCGATTATTGGTATGGCCGGTTTTTCAGGGGCATTTGCCAGTCCTTTTGTATTTTTTGCCCTTTTCCCCAGATGGTTGGAATCTCTGCCTGAAAGTGGATCGTGGATGAATGTGGTTAAAGTTTTATTGGGTTTTATAGAACTGGCTGCGGCCGTTAAATTTCTTTCTAACGCTGACTTGGTATGGCAGTGGGGATTGATATCACGTCCCTTTGCTATTGCAGCCTGGATAGCCATATTTTTTGTTGCCGGCTTATATGTCTTGGGAGTATTCTCACTATCTCATGATGAAAAACCCGAAAAAATAGGGGCAGGTCGTTTGATGTTATCACTCCCGTTCATTCTTTTTAGCTTCTATCTTATACCCGGATTGCTTGGTGCTTCGCTTGGAATTTGGGATTCTTGGCTGCCTCCAAAACAAGCCACAGATGTAAGTGTTGTTCGAACCCTCGCACAACAGGGGGGTACAGGCACAAACGAAGGCGAAGAAAGTCAGTGGTCTTCCAATTATGAAGCTTCTTTAGTGAGGGCTAGAGAGGAGAATAAACCTATATTTATTGACTTTACAGGCTATACATGCACAAATTGCCGGGCAATGGAAACAAATGTCTTTCCTCTTAGTTCTATTCAAAAACGATTTGCAAAAATGGAGCAAGTGCGTTTATATACAGACGATGGATCTGAGGGTCCAAAAAATCAACGATTTCAATTTGAACTTACGGGTACGGTAGCGTTACCTACTTATGTAATTGTTGATCCTCAAAGCGAAGAAATTATTACACAACTGGTTGGCTATGCCGGCCAGGAGGAATTTCAGAATTTTTTGGATACAGGTCTTCAACGTTTTGAACAAAAAGCTAACAGGGTTAAAAGTGGATGAACTAGTATTAGAAAGATAAATTTTGTTAAAATGACCTTTTAAAAGGTGGGATTATAAAAATAATGCCTTCTACCTTTGACTTTTTAATTAAATTAATCTATCATTTTTCATCTTTCTGACCCCTTATTAACAGATAACTAATATAATTTAACTGGAGTAATCGTATGATAACGTCTATAACTCTCTTTTTCCTTCAAGCAGGAGCGGATCAAGGATTTTTTAATGTACTTGTACAAAGATTTAATGAAGGTAACGAGGGTGGGTTTATGTGGCCGGTCCTTGTCGCTCTCATTTTAGGTTTGGCAATTTTTCTAGAGCGAATAATAACATTAAACTTAGCTGATATCGATACACGGAAATTTGTTGTTGATGTACAGGAGGCGTTAGATGAAGGCGGAGTTCCCGCTGCACGTCAGCTTTGTGCCGAAACAAGAGGACCGGTGGCATCTGTTTTCCAAGCTGGTTTAATGCGCGTTGATGAAGGCATAGATGCGGCTGAAAAAGCGATATCGGCCTATGGATCTATTGAAATGAGTTTCCTTGAAAGGGGATTGGTATGGCTATCATTATTTATTGCCATTGCTCCCTTGCTCGGATTCCTCGGTACGGTTGTCGGTATGATTCAGGCATTTGATGCCATTGAACAGGCCGGTGATATTTCGCCATCGTTGGTTGCTGGTGGTATTAAGGTAGCTCTTTTAACAACTGCTGCAGGGCTGCTTGCAGGTATTATCTTACAGGTTGGTTATAACTACTGCGTCTCTAAAATTGATCGCATAATTTCTGAAATGGAAGAAAGTTCTATTACTCTTATAGACTCTATTGTTATGCTCAAAGAGGGTAAGCAGGTTGCGCCAGAGTCCGACGAAGAGTAAAATAAGAGCTAAAAACTAATTCTTTATTTGATAATATTATGATTCCAACTATAGGCATAGGATTAGGCTTGGCATTGATCGGACTTGGAGTATTAGGTATGCTCTATTCCGGTATCCAAAGCCTCATTAAAGGCAAGCAGGACTTCAAGAAAATAGGAACCATGTTGGTACCCTTTGCGGTGTTCGGTATTAGTTATGGGGTATTCGGTGATATAACGGAAGCGGGGGTCGCTACTATGATCTTTATGATGGCCGCAATGCTTCTGCTAATATTTCTGACGGGTCTACGCGGAACTTTAAATATTTAATCATTCACTATTATGTTTGATAAAAAAACACGGCGTGAAGATCCCGAGATGGGTGGAGCGGGAATGGCTGATATTGCCTTTCTTTTGCTTATCTTCTTCCTGCTCGTTACGACGATAGATATCGATACGGGTATTGGTCTTCAGTTGCCACCAGCTCCTGAAGAAGAACAGGAACCACCTCCCATTAAGGAAAGGAACTTGTTAAATATTTTGGTTAATGCTCAGGGTATGGTTCTAATGGATGATGAGCCTACTGACATTTCTCAGGTGAAGCAGAAAGTAAAGGATTTCGTTACGAATAATGGCGAAGACCCTAATTTATCTGAATCGCCTGATAAAGCTATCGTATCTATTAAAACAGCCAGACAGACCCCATACAGAACTTATATTAATATGCTGGATGAGGTAATGGGTGCTTATGCGGAACTTCGTAATCAAGCCGCTCAGGCTCAGTTTGGCAGGAGCTACGGT
Organism: uncultured Balneolaceae bacterium; assembly: GCA_964468695.1. Taxonomy (GTDB): domain Bacteria; phylum Bacteroidota; class Rhodothermia; order Balneolales; family Balneolaceae; genus Fodinibius. The sequence continues at coordinate 3,014 of CAYXVW010000028.1, forward strand.
CAGTTGGAAGAGGATAGCGAGCAGCAGCAGACTGTTAAGGATATGTATCCGAAGAAAATTTCAATTGCAGAACCCGACGAAGGATAACGTATAATCTATGGCACATTTTGAAAAGAAATCGGCTGATACAAGCCAGGAAGTACCAATGTCTGCGATGCCAGACATTATCTTTATGTTGCTCATCTTTTTTATGGTTACAACGGTACTCCGTGAAGTTGAATTGCAGGTGCAAATTAATTTTACGGAAGCAGAAAATGTTGAAAAGATTGAGCAGAAGCGCCTGATAAGCTATATCTATATAGGTCCTGAAAAGCTTGGAGGTGGAGAGCTTGGACAAACACAAATCCAAATTGACGATTCCATAATAGAAGATATTGGTGCTATTCGTAATCTTATGTACGATAAGTATACGGAACAACCCAAGTTGATTGTCTCACTCAGGGTTGATGAAGATACCGAAACCGGTATCGTGACCGATGTTCAGGAAGAGCTACGGGAGGCTGGAACGCTTCGAATCAATTACTCCACAAGACAGGAAGTAAATCAGTAATATTTCATAATATTTTTTAAACTTTAGAAGGCAAGTACACGTCATGTGTACCTGCCTTTTTTATTTATAGTTATTCAAACTTATATGGCAGATAACGAATTTCGAACAATACAGTCGCTGGGACGTCGTGAACTTATTAATGAGCTGATGGAATACAATGAGGTTCAGCATAAGAAAACGATTAAAGGATGGGGCGATGATAGTGCGGTTTTAGAAAGTTCAGATCATCTTAAATTGCTCTCTTCAGAAAGTTTTATGGAAGGAGTGGATTTTGACTTGACCTATGTACCACTTCACCATCTTGGCTATAAAGTAGCTACCGCTGCGGTTAGTGATATCTATGCCATGAATGGCACTCCGGACACAGTATTGGTTAACTTATCGGTTCCCAATAAAATGTCTGTAGATATGCTCAAGCAAATTTATAAGGGCATTGGTGCGGCTGGTAAGGATTATGATTTTGAAATTGTGGGAGGAGACCTTTCTGCTTCCCATCAATTATTGGGAATTAGCATAAGTTGCTATGGAAATGTTGCCGAAGATCTGATTACTTTCCGTAGTGGAGCAAGAATTGGAGATGCGATTTGTGTTACCGGTGATGTAGGAGGAGCTACCGCTGGCCTGAGAATCCTAATGCGGGAAAAAAAGTTTTGGGAGGAAGAAAAACAGCAACAGTCCTTTCAGCCCAACCTCGATGATTACGAGTATGTGGTAAAGCGGCAGCTGGTGCCCATTGCCCGAAAAAGTTTTATTGAATTACTTCGTGATTTAGATATTATTCCTTCCTCAATGATTGATCTTACCCAAGGGCTGGTTAATGATCTGCAAAACCTCGCTGAAGCTTCGGATACGGGTGTCTACTTTTATCAGGCTACATTACCTATATCCTTAGATACCCGGAACGTGGCTGATGAAATGAAAGAAGATGTGGATAAATATGCTCTTTACGGGGGAGAGGACTATGAACTGGTTTTTACGCTCCCGGAAAAAAATGTAGAAAAATTGTCGGAAGAATTCAGTGATTTCACGGTGATAGGACAAGTGAAGGAGCAAAAAGAAGGAATTCGGATGCAACAGGCTGAGGGAGGGGTGGTATCCTTTAATGATTCAGAAGAGTAAAGAGACTCATTATATCAGAGACATCATTTAAGTATACGTTTATAAAATACAAATCGTTATATATCGCTAATTTATTGGATAAGTACGCAGACTATAAATATTTGCCGTATATTTAGTTGATAAGAGAAATTTGCAAAGAGTTCATACATGTCTGAACAGAATAAGTCTTCAAAAAAGAAATCAGGTAATCAGGGTTCAGGTGAGGGAAAAACTAATTCACCAAAGTTTCCAATTTGGATTTATGTAGTATTACTATTGGCTCTTCTTGGAGTACAGGTATATTTCATGAATTCCGAAAGCGGAGAGCGAATTAAGTATAGCACCTTCCTTAGTTATGTTGAGAAAGGATATATCGATCAGATTACGATTACCAACGGAAGCTATATAAGCGGCGAATATAGCGAAAAAGCGATTAATGAGGGAATCGTAGATACTGTCGAACAAGGAGATAATTGGCAGGTGGGCAGTTCTACCACCCAGAATATATTTCAAACTACCATGCTTGAAGGGGATGAGATCCGTCCGATTTTAGATGAGCATGGCGTTACTTATGATGTACAGATTGAAGAAGATTGGTTTGGGGGTATTTTAATATGGCTTATTCCAATTGGACTGGCCATCCTCTTTTGGATTTTTATATTCCGCCGGATGAATCCGGGACAGCAGGTATTGAATATTGGAAAAAACAAAGCTTCGTTATACGATAAGCAGAAAGACAGTGAAATCTCTTTTAAGGATGTAGCGGGTCTTGAAGAGGCAAAGACCGAAGTAGAGGAAGTGGTCGAGTTTTTGCAGAATCCTGAGAAGTTTACACGGCTCGGAGGCACTCTCCCTAAAGGAGTGCTGTTAGTGGGCCCTCCGGGTACCGGTAAAACGTTATTGGCTAAAGCAACAGCCGGTGAGGCCGATGTACCTTTCTTTAGTCTAAGTGGATCTGATTTTGTGGAAATGTTCGTGGGAGTAGGAGCCGCCCGGGTGCGGGATTTATTTAAGCAGGCAAAAGAAAAGGCTCCCTGCATCATTTTTATTGATGAAATTGATGCCATTGGACGTAGCCGGGGCAAAGGAGCAATGATGGGATCAAATGACGAGCGGGAAAATACGCTCAATCAACTCCTGAGTGAAATGGACGGCTTTAACACGGATAAGGGAGTAATTATTATGGCTGCCACCAACCGTCCCGATGTGTTAGATTCTGCGCTTTTACGTCCCGGTCGTTTTGACCGACAGATTTTAATTGATAAGCCAGATTTAAGAGGAAGGGTAGAAGTCTTAAAAGTGCATACCCGTAATCTTAAGCTTTCAGACGATATAGACCTGAAGCTACTGGCATCACAAACCCCTGGCTTTGCCGGAGCTGAATTAGCAAACCTTTGTAATGAAGCCGCATTGATGGCCGCCCGTCGTGATAAAGAATCTGTGGAGATGGAAGATTTTCAGGATTCCATTGAACGGGTGATTGCTGGATTAGAGAAAAAGAATAAGCTAATCAATCCGCGAGAGCGCGAGATTGTAGCTTACCATGAATCAGGTCATGCCATTGTGGGATGGTATTTGGAACACACGGATCCGGTGTTAAAAGTTAGCATTGTTCCCCGAGGACTGGCCGCACTGGGGTATACCCTGCAGACCCCACTGGAGGATCGTTTCCTAATGACGACGGAAGAATTAAATGATAAGATTTGTGCATTGCTGGGCGGACGTGTAGCGGAGGAGATAATTTTTGGACGAATTTCAACCGGCGCCCAGAATGATTTGGAGCGTATCACCAACATGGCGTTTGCTATGGTTGCCGAATATGGAATGAGTGAAGAAATAGGATATCTGTCCCTTAAGGATTCTAAAAACCCGGAGAACAGTTATGGTTTTAACAAGAAGTATTCCGAGCATACTGCTGAACGTATAGATGAGGCCATTAGTGAAATTGTTAAAGAGAATTATGAACGGACAAAGTCACTACTCAATGAGCATAAGGATAAACTCGAAATGATGGCCAAGACTTTGCTGGACAAAGAGGTGATTGACCATAATGATCTGAAAGAATTATTAGGCGACCATCCGGAGGGCAAATATCCCGAAGGCATATTTGAAAGTGAGAAGGATCAGCAGGAGAAAAACGGCCAGCCTAAAAATATTTCTGAAACTGATATTGTTGAAGGAGAGAGGAGTGGGGATAATCAGAGTACTGACTAATAATTAGATAGTCGTATCCAGGGTAAGATTAAGAAAGGGTGTCTTTGAATAAATAGAGCCGGATCTTAATTATGACGGAAGCGTGATTAAATCTGCTTATTTGGTTTGAGTTGTTAACACTAACGTAAAATTAGAATAACAGACTGATAATGATCGTGTAATATTCGGACAATCTGAGTGTGCTATCATTGGATCTCATGTTGAGGATTCAATCAAAAAATAAACAGCACACTTATCGTGAATATTCAACTCTGTAGTCAATGGTTTAAGACGGCATTTCTTTTTGCTGTCGTATTCAGCTCTTTTTCTCTATCAGTAATAGCTCAGTCAGATGATTTAGGTACTATTACCGGCAAGGTAGTGGATGCCGAATCCGGAGAGCCCATCATAGGTGCAAATGTATCTATTACGGGTACCACCAAAGGAGCAGCAACGGATATTGATGGGGCCTATCGTATTGGCGAAGTACAGCCGGGCTCTCACTCTATTACGGTTTCCTATATTTCTTATACCAAGAAAAATATAACCGATATACAGGTTAACCCGGGAGAAGTAACACAACTGAACGTCTCTTTACAGCCAGAAACAATTGGTCTGGGTGAAGTGACCGTTACGGCAGAGGCAAGCACAGACAGTGAGGCGGGACTTTTATCCATACAGCGAAAAGCGGTACCCATGCAAGATGGGTTATCATCCGAATACTTAGGAAAGACCGGGGATAGTAATGTAGCTTCTGCAATGAAAAGAATAACGGGGGTTACCTTGCTTAATGGCAAGGATGTTTTTGTACGGGGATTGGGCAACCGGTACAGTAATGTACAGTTAAATGGAGCCCCGGTCCCCTCTACTAGTCCCACTAAAAAGGAAGCACCGGTTGATCTTATTAATAGTGGATCAGTAGATAATATAGTAGTCCAAAAAACTTTTACGCCCGACCAATCAGGAGAGTTTTCCGGAGGATCCGTACAGATCACTTCAAAAGAATTTCCGGAAGAAAAGAATATCGGCTTCTCCTATTCCACCAGCTATAACTCTGTTTCTACTTTTGAAAATACAATCGGTTACCCGGGGAGCTCTATGGACTTTTTGGGTTTTGATGACGGGAAAAGAACTCTGCCGGCGGTAATAAAAAAGAGCAGGGTGACATCTGAAAATGAAAAAGAGCTGGCAAATGCACTCCATGGAGATTGGCTAATAAATAGCAATCAGCAAGCGATTCCTTCCCAGAAACTCGAGTTGAGCTATGCCGATCAGATTAATGAATCAAACCTTCCGATCGGGATTGTGTCGAACTTCAGTTATAAATATGATCGCTCATACCAGCCAAGCCGGGAGTACCGGGTTATCCAAAGTTATAATAGCGATGCGGATCATAATGTTTTAAACGCAGATTATATACGCCGTGAAGGAGAAGAGAATGCCACGCTTAGCGGCATGTTGAATGTGTTTCTCAAACCCAACTCAAAAACAAAAGTTGGATTTAAAAATCTCTATTCAAACTCACTCGAGAATTCCACTCAGCTGATTATTGGTGACTACGTTAATTATCCACGGAACACCCGGCAGACCGTTCAGGATTTTAATCGCCGTGCCATCTTTTCCAGCAGCGGTATCTTGGAACGGTATTTTGATTCTTTTCTGCAATCCCAACTATCTGTAAATATTAGTTATTCACGGGCCAAACAGGACCGTCCGGATAGACGAACAACACAATACAACTTAACGCCATCGGATACTTATAATATCTATTTTGATGACGGGGGCAATACACATTTCTTCTCTGATCAGCTGGATAATAATTATACGGCTAAGATCGATTATGAATTACAGCCTATTCGGTCTTTGGGGTTAAAAGCCGGATTATCAGGGTTATTAAAGGACAGAGATTTTAACGCCCGGCGCCTGGAGTATCAAAATTTTTCGGGAGCTTATCCCAACGATCGCAAAGATGAACCCGCCGATGTAGCTCTTGATCCGGTTTTGATAGAAAACGACCAGCTCGATTTAGTCGAGACTACACAAGCACGCGATTCTTACCAGGGTGAGCAGACCTTAGTTGCCGGATATCTTAGCACTAACTGGGATTTCATCGAAAATCTCACACTCGAAGCGGGGGCACGTGTTGAGCAATCAATTCAAAAAGTAAAAATTCGAAATAATGGTGAAAACCAGACGATTGCCAACGTCGATAAAACGGATATTCTTCCCGCTGTTAACGCAACTTATAGTGCTTCGGATAAAATTAATCTGCGAGGAGCGTTTTCTATAACCCTTGCCCGTCCTGAATTCCGGGAGATTTCTGATTTTCGGTTCCAGGATTTTGTAGGATCTCAAATAGTTTATGGAAATCCTGATCTTAACCGAACACTTATTCACAATTATGACATCCGGTTTGAAACCTATCCCAATCCGGGTGAAATATTTGCTATCAGTGCCTTTTATAAAAAGTTTTTTAATCCTATAGAGCTATTCTATCGCTTTACCGAGCGCACGGAAGTGCAGTATAAAAATGCGGATCAGGCAAATCTGTATGGGATAGAAGTTGAAGGGAGGAGAAACGTTACTGAACAACTTCAGTTAGTTGTTAATGCTTCGTATATCCTTTCTGAGACGCGGAGTAAGGAAGAAGATCGCTTCCGGACGGCAAACTTTGAACGGCCGATGTATGGACAATCTCCCTATTCTTTTAATGCAGGGACGTTTTATACCATACCGCAATGGAATCTGGAGCTTTCAGCCAATTATAACACATTTGGTGAGCGTATTGTAACCGTTGGGATGGGACGTCATCCGGGTGATGAGTACGAGCAGCCTTTCCATAAAGTAGATGTAGGCGCTAAATACAGAACCGGGAAATTTACTCTCAAGGCGGACGTAGAAAACCTGTTAGACCAAGAGGTAGTGTATAAACAGGGAGATGTGATAACCAATAAATATGCGCCAGGTGTGACCTGTAATGTTGGTATCAGTTATAACTTCTAACCGTAATCATAATAGTATGCCTATGCTGTGGTAATAATTTCTTAAAACGTCTTTTACAACTTACTGACCTTGAATCAGAACTCAATCACAATCAAATAAAATAATCACATGATTACTACCGTAACTAAAAAACTACTAATGTTTATGCTGCCTCTTTCGCTGTTGTTATCAGCTTGCGGCGATGATAGCAATCCGGTGGATCCAGAACCTCCCACTGAAGATGAAATTCCTGAAGTTTATGAAAACCTTCCCGGAACTCTTATTACCGAAGATCAAACCTGGAGTAATGATACTACGCTTGCAGGACCGCATTTCGTCCTTCCCGGAGTAACGCTGACCATTGAGCCGGGTGTAACGGTAAGTTTCGAGTATCACAATGGTAATTCTAACGATGTGGGTACCATTATCACCCTCGATCAGGATGAAGAAAACTTCTCAGATGGACCACGTCCCACGGCCCGTCTGGTAGCTGAGGGGACGGCTGACAATCCCATTGTATTTACTTCTGCCAGAGACAACCCGGAACGCAACGACTGGGGAGGGATTATTTTGACAGGTCACGCTCCAAATTCAAATCCAAGTGGAGTCGGTGAGGTCGAAGGTCTTGATGATGCTATTCAATATGGTGGAGACAAGGATGACGACGACAGTGGAATTCTTCGATATGTTCGAATTGAGTACACAGGCTTTAGTATCTCTGAAGGATCCGAGCTGCAAGCTCTAACGCTCTATTCGGTAGGTAGTGGAACGACTATCGAATATGTACAAACCTATGAATGCAGTGACGATGGCATAGAATTGTTTGGAGGTACGGTAGATATTAAATACTTCGTAACCTATGGAGCCGATGACGATTCCTATGACTATGACCAGGGATGGACGGGACGCGGCCAGTTTTGGTTAGCCGTTCAGAAACCTGGGGCCGACAACGGTTTTGAAAATGATGGCTGTGACGATCTCTCGGATTGTGATGGAGGAAACGGACCTACATCTCCCAATCTCTATAATGTAACTGTTTACGGTGCCGGAGAGGGAAGCAGTCCCGAAAAGAACAACTTTGGATTGCGATTGCGTGAAAACCTAGAAGGATCATATAATAATTTCATCGTATCCAACATGGATGGAGCTCCTTTTGTTCTCGAAGGAGGTGACGCCAATGAGGAAGGGGATGACACCTATGTCAATTATCCCGATGCCTTAAGTTTAAACGGCTTCGTAATATTTGGCAACGATAATTTTCAGGATGTATCTGGCGAAAGTGGACGTGCTGACCAGCCGGATGCAGATCGCTATGCAGAATCATATGAAGAGTTTGATCCGATGTTTAATGATCCGGACAACTACGACTTTAGTCTCCAGGCTGGATCCTCAGCCCTTTCTGGAGGAGCAACTCCTCCTAATGATGGATTCTTTACCCAGGTTGAATACAGGGGAGCCTTTGGTACCGAAGACTGGACACAGGAGGGCAACTGGGTACGCTGGCCTAATCAATAATAGGCAAGGCAATATAAGTTTCATTTCACATACATCGTCTCACATATTTAATGTGAGGTGTGCTGATCACAGGAAGGGTCCGTTGATTCGGGCCCTTTCTTATTATGTATTATATGGAGAGTTGACTTTTGAGTTAAAACAGTATACATTAATCGTATAATTACGATATAATATTAAAGGAGATGGCAATAACCAAAGCAAAGCTATTTAATACTTCACAAAAACGGGCTGCTGAGCTGATGAAGGCACTTGGACATCCGGCCCGAGTCGCTATAATTGAGCTGCTGGCCGAACGTGAGACGTGCATTTGTGGTGATATCACCGATGAGCTTCCGCTGGCACAATCTACGGTCTCACAGCATCTAAAAGCCTTAAAAAAGGCGGAAATCATAAAAGGAGAAATTGATGGTGTGCGTACCTGTTACTGTCTCGATGAAGAGGGTATAGCAGAAATGGAAGAATTTTTGACACCACTTTTAACAAATTTAACAACTGCAACTCAAGAAAATTGCTGCTGATATGAGTACAAAACAGAAAACTGCTGAAGAATTAAAGCAAGCCGTAAAAGAGAAATATAGCCAGATAAGCGAACAGTCATCGGAATATAACGCAAGCTCGTGCTGCGGAGCGGGGGAAAGTTCTGACGAAGTGTACAATATTATGACCGATGACTATAGCGAGGTCGAAGGGTACAACGCCGATGCCGATCTGGGACTTGGCTGCGGTCTGCCCACACAGTTCGCCAAAATTAAGGAGGGAGATACGGTCATTGATCTTGGATCCGGAGCCGGAAACGACTGCTTTGTGGCTCGACACGAAACTGGAGAAGAAGGTAAGGTAATAGGGATTGACTTTGCTGAACCAATGATTTCAAAAGCTCGTAATAATGCCGATAAGCGTGGTTTTAATAACGTTGAGTTTCGGTATGGGGATATTGAAGACATGCCCGTTTCAGAGAATCTGGCCGATGTAATTGTCAGTAATTGTGTGCTAAACCTCGTTCCTAATAAACGAAAAGTTTTTTCTGAAATTTTCCGTACCCTTAAGCCGGGTGGACATTTTAGCATTTCGGACATAGTGCTCGTAGGGGAGTTACCGGAAGCCCTGCAAGAAGATGCCGAGATGTATGCCGGATGTGTAGCCGGGGCCATCCAGAAGAAGGATTATATGGGGTATATCAAAGATCTTGGATTTGAAAATATCACGATACAAAAAGAGAAGCCTATTATATTGCCAGACGATATTTTAGCCCGATATCTATCGGAAGAGGAAATAGAGGAATTTAAAAATGGCGATACCGGCATATACAGTATCACCGTATTTGCCCAAAAGCCGGGTGAGGAAACTGACTCTAAAAATTCAGAGCAGGAAATTAAAATAATAGGGGAGGGGGCTGCTTGTACACCCGACTCGGGCTGCTGCTAATTTCCCTACAGTGTCATCCTGAACTTGTTTCAGGATCAATTAGAATTACCAACTACTGGCGGCAAGTCTGTGACTTGTGCCAGACAAGTCCTGAAGCTTTATGTGTCACAAGTTGCAAACTTGCGACAGGGTAGGGGAATAAGTCCTGTATGGAGTATTGGGACAAATAACACATCCTTAAATGTATTCTAAACTAAAAACATACCTTCATAATATTGAAGGTGAAGTAGAAGAAATTTCTGACGGTCGTAAAGGCCAGCTCGATAGCATAGCTGATTATATCAGAGAAAAAAATGAGGCAAAACTTATCTTTATTTGTACGCATAACAGCAGGCGGAGTCATTTCTGTCAGGTTTGGGCATCGGTGATGGCTAAGCATCTGGGAGTAGATAATATTAAAAGCTATTCTGGAGGGACCGAAGTTACCGCTTTTAATCCACGTGCGGTTGCTGCAATAGAGCGAGCAGGATTCAAAGTAGAAGATCCAGGTGGTGAAAATCCTAAGTATAAAGTGTATTTCGATGATGAAAAAGAGCCACTGATCTGTTTCTCTAAAATTTTTGATGTACCCTATAATCAACAGCAAAATTTTGCGGCAGTTATGACCTGTTCGAATGCCGATGAAAACTGTCCTGTAGTGCCCGGGGCCGAAAAACGATTTTTCATTCCCTATATCGATCCCAAAGAATGGGACGATACTCCGAGAGAAAAAGAGACCTACGATGAGCGATGCCGGCAGATCGCCACAGAAATGTATTATTTGATGTCACATTTATAAATTTCATTTCCTGTAAAAAAATCTTGTCATACTGAATTTATTTCAACATATATAAAATATTCTGAGACAAAGCCATTCCGATGCTCATAGCACTGGTAAATGTCGTTTTTCGGCTGAAGAGAAAGTATTACAAGTCTACTGTTGTAGTAGATACTTCCAGTCTATAGACTTAATAAAATAAAAATATCAGAAGTATAGCTATTCATTTAATATTTTGATATAAATGCCAAATGGTAATAACTTAGGTTAAATCTGATAAAAAAATGGAACCATCAGTAATACAGATCCGTTTTATAAATTCGAAATTTAAACAATAAAACGGTATTAGCTTGGTTTTTGTAAAACGTAAGGCTCATTTTAACGCTGCTCACCGTTTACATAATCCCGATCGTTCGGATGAATGGAATCGTCAAACGTTTGGCAAGTGTAATCATGAGCACTGGCATGGCCATAATTATAATATTGAAGTTACGGTTGCTGGCCATATTGATGATGAGACCGGATATGTAATTGATCTTTCAAAATTAAAAGCCATAATTCAAAAGAAGATTGTGGATAAATGCGATCACAAGAATCTGAATTTAGATGTACCGTTTTTGAATGATGTAATTCCATCGACCGAAAATTTAGCTAAGGCTTTTTTTGATGAACTAAAAGGTCCCATAGCAAATGAACTCGAGAATAACGGTTTCCTTTACAGTGTTGATCTACAAGAAACTGAACGAAATTCGGCTAAATATTGTCCGTATCTCTTAGGTAAACCGTTACCTGATTTGAAATAAATATTCTTCAACAGTAGCACGAACGAATGATATCTACAAAATTGAAGCGTTACTACGATCCAACTTTTACTGTTTCTGATGACTATAAAGATAGCCTTCCGGACCTGCAAAACGGACCGGCATCACTCATCGAAGGCGCTGATGTACCTATCCAACAGGTAGGCATTTCTGATTTTAAGCTACCTTTAAAGTATCCGCGTCCCGATGGCGAGCTTATTACGCTTGAGACCTCAGTAGATGGATACGTAGGTTTGGAAGCGGGAAAAAAGGGCATTAATATGAGTCGCATTATGCGTTCTTTTTATAAGTTTAAGGATGAGGTCTTCCATCCGGATAAGCTTCAGGAAGTCTTAGAGTGTTACCGGGAGGACCTGGACTCTCAATCGGCCTACCTGCGTCTGTCTTTTAATTATCCAATCATGCAGGAAAGTTTACGTTCCGGGCTCGAAGGATATCAGTATTATCCTGTTTCTATTGAGGGAACCATGGGCAAAGATGGAAAATTCAGAAAGTTCATGCACCTGGATTTTGAATATAGCAGCGCCTGCCCGTGCTCTTACGAACTTTCGGAGCATGCCCGGGATAAACGTGGGGTTGCAACGGTACCGCACAGTCAGCGAAGTTTAGCCAGCATGACTGTAGAACTGGAGGATTCTCTTTTTGTGGAGGGTTTGGTAGAACACTGCCGCGAAGCGCTGATGACCGAAACCCAGGTAATGGTCAAGCGCGAAGATGAGCAGGCTTTTGCAGAGATGAATGGGGCCTTTCAGAAATTCGTAGAGGATGCCGCCCGATTGTTATATGAGCAATTAAATGAACAGGATGAGATCGTTGATTTTGTAATACGCTGTGTGCATATGGAGAGCCTGCACAGTCACGATGCGGTTAGTCGTATTTGCAAAGGCGTGCCCAATGGTCTCCGGTAGGATTTAGTAATAGATAATTGTTATGGGCTACAAAGAAAGGGTCTGACTAACATTAGATTAGTCAGACCCTTTTTCTTATTTATATCTTTATCTTCACTTTAATGCCGAATTAATAAGTTTTTCCTGCTCAGCTTTATGAATTTTAACCTGTCCGGCAGCGGGAGAGGCAGAAGCCTGTCGTCCCACATAGCGTAATGATTGATTATCCTGTAGCTGTTCCGTAATGCGCGGATTTACAAAGAACCATCCACCCATATTCTTAGGCTCTTCCTGGCACCAGACAATATCCTCTACATGGGCATATTCTTCCAGTGTGTTTTCCAGATCTTTATCCGGGAAGGGATAAAACTGTTCTAAGCGTGCGATAGCTACATTTTCAATTTCCTCATCTTCTCGCTCTTTATAAAGATCATAATATACCTTGCCGGAGCATATAACCAGTCGATCAATTTTATCCGTATCTTCTACTTCATGGTCCGGGATAAAAGGCTTGTAGGCTCCTTTAGCCAGGTCCTCAGTTTTTGAGGTAGCCAGTGGATGTCGGAGCAAACTTTTCGGCGACATAATGATAAGAGGGCGTTTATCCTCCTGCTTGGCTTGCTTGCGGAGAATATGAAAGTATTGTGCCGGAGTGGTGAGGTTTACAACCTGCATATTATCTTCAGCGCAGAGCTGCAGATAACGTTCAAGACGTGCAGAAGAGTGTTCCGGTCCCTGACCTTCATAGCCGTGTGGTAACGTCATCACCAGGGAAGACTTTTGTCCCCATTTAGCCTCACTGGCCGAAATATATTGATCAACCGGAATTTGTGCACCATTGGCGAAGTCACCAAATTGGGCCTCCCAGATAACCAATGCATCTAACTCAGCCGCACTATAGCCGAATTCAAAACCTACGCAGGCAAACTCACTCAGCAGGCTGTTATATGGATAAAAAGGCGCCTGGTCATCACTCAAATTATTGAGTGGAATAAATTCTTGATCTGTTTCCGTTCCATGGAGTTTGGCATGCCGATGTGAAAAAGTGCCGCGTTCGGCATCCTGACCCGTCAGGCGTACCGTAGTGCCTTTCTTAAGGAGAGAGCCAAAAGCCAATGCTTCGGCAAAACCCCAGTCAATTTTCTTTTCATTGTTTTCTACAATTTCGGCGCGCTTAGCTAATTGTTTTAAAAGCTTGGGATTAGCATCAAAATCCTTGGGAACGGTATTTAGCTTAACCGCAATATCTTTAAGCTCATCTTCGGGATACGTAGTATCAGGGTATTCCGGCCAGTCTTCTTGCTTGGTTTCATGGCGCTCAATCATATCCTCGGTAACCTCGAGCGGAGAAGCTTTCTTGGCGTCTTCAAAAGCTTCGCGCAGGAGATCATCAAATTCATCAAAAATTTCCTGAACCTCTTCTTCAGTTAGCTCTTCCTGATTGAGTAGATGCTTTGCATAGATATCACGTACAGGTGGATGATTATCGATCTCCTGGTACATACCCGGTTGTGTAAAGGCCGGTTCATCACCCTCATTATGTCCAT